>NZ_JBAPTY010000162.1:0-2262 GCF_049282395.1 Halobacillus sp.
ATTAACTGTTCCGTTGTTAGTAATTTTAAAGTCTCGAAGCATGTGGTCTCCGGGAACTAAATCGTCAATGTCAAAAAGTATTTGGGGATTTACTGATAAATCTAACACTCCTGCCCCATACTGTCCGGTAGCTGCTTCTACATCATTAAAGGACGCCCAAGTACCGCCGCCGATCATAGATAAGCCTAAAGCCCCTGTTAGTACGCCTGCCGCTAGTTTTTTCTTTAAATTCATGGTATTCACCTCATTTTTAAGATTAAAAAAAGAGTGGGTTTGACCGAGGCCACTGAAAAACTCCTTTCTATCAAGAGGAGTGGTTAAAGGTTGTTGTTGATTCTCACGAATCGCTTGTCGATGGATGCTTGCCGCGGGCACGGCCTCAGCTAACTTGGTCAAGAAGATCACTTGACCAAGTGGATCTTCGGCTCGCGCTGTTCCCGCAGGCGTCACCATCGAACGCTCATCGTGGAATCAACGGTGGCCCATCTAAAAAGAGTGATTTTCTTTGATTTATAAAAGAAAATCACTCTTTTTTCTTGTACAATGAAAGGAATACATAAAAGTGAGGGATTCCATGTTAGACCGTCAATTATCCATGAATTTAAGTCAGTACGAGGGGCTTTACGATATGGTGGTCCCTAAGGACCACCTTCTTCGGGAAATCAACGATCTTATAGACTTTTCCTTCGTTTACGACGAACTGAAGGACAAATACTGTCATGATAATGGACGGAATGCTGTTCATCCCATTCGTATGTTCAAATATCTTCTCCTGAAAACCATCTATACGTTGTCTGACGTGGATCTCGTGGAACGAGCTCAGGTCGACATGGCCTTCAAATATTTCCTTGAACTTGCTCCAGAAGATGACGTCATTGATCCGAGCCTACTAGCTTACTTCCGTCGCAAACGTCTGAAAGACGAAAATCTTTTAGATCTATTGATCGGAAAAACCGTGGAGGTGGCTCTTGAAAAAGGTGTGATTCAATCCAAGTCTCTCATCCTTGATGCGACGCACACGAAAGCTCGATACAACCAGACATCTCCTCAAGAAGTACTGCGTACCCGTTCCAAGAACGTCCGTAAAATGATTTATTCCGTTGATGAATCGATGAAGAAAAAGTTTCCTGAGAAACCAACCGAAAATACGCTGCAAGCTGAACTGGACTATTCGGAACGTCTGGTCGAAATGATTGAAAAGGAACCAAAGCTCGGCTTTATCCCCAAAATTAAAGAACCTTTGAACTTACTTAAAGAGACGATTACAGATGACCAACTGGAATTACAAGAATCCCAGGACCCTGATGCCCGCTTGGGACATAAATCAGCCGACTCCGCTTTCTTTGGGTATAAGACGCATCTCGGCATGTCTCAGGAACGTATCATTACGGCCGCTACCATAACGACCGGAGAAAAAACAGATGGAAAGCAATTACCTGAATTAGTGAAGAAGAGTCAAGAAGCTGGGTTAGAAGTGGAGGAAATACTTGGAGATCGAGCTTATTCATCAAAGGAAAATATCACCTATGCCAAAGAGAACGACATCGAACTCATTTCCAAGTTGAACCCTTCGGTTTCACATGGATATCGTAAGAAAGAAGAAGCGTTTGAATTCAATAAAGACGCTGGTTTGTATGTCTGTCCGGCCGGTCATATGGCCTTTCGAAAAGCCCGTCAGGGCAAGAAGGGGCAATCGCAAAATCAGGTGGAAACCCATTATTTTGATGTCGAAAAGTGTAAACATTGTCCCCTTCAGGAAGGGTGTTATAAACCTGGAGCCAAAACGAAGAGTTATTCCGTCGTTCTAAAATCAGAAGCACATAAGGATCAACTCGCCTTTCAAAACAGTGAGAACTTCAAGCAAAGGGCTAAAGAACGGTATAAGATTGAAGCGAAGAATAGTGAATTAAAGCATAGACACGGATATGAGGTTGCCTCATCTTCGGGTCTCGAAGGCATGCGCCTTCAAGGCGCCATGGCAATTTTCACAGCGAATGTGAAACGAATCGTGAAACTAATGAAGGAATAGAGAGGGCAAGCCTCATGAAAATAGAAGAAAAGCGGATTGTATGGAAAAAGTATTCCATACAATCCGCTTTTTTGAATTCTACCTTTCATAAATATTCAGTTTATCAATGGCCTCGCGGCAGCGCTGGTCTTTTTTTACACATTAATAGTTTTCACAAATGAAATTCCCAGGTAGCGATACGTCACATTGATCCGTTCAATAGGGGTATCTTCTGTTATGCTTAAACCGTAGAT
>NZ_JBAPTY010000163.1:0-6586 GCF_049282395.1 Halobacillus sp.
TCACATATCGCAAGCAAACCATATCGCCCCCCGATACGCTCCAATTCATGAAGTAAACTAGTCATAAGTTTGGCTCCTGTAGCACCTAAAGGATGACCTAGAGCGATAGCTCCTCCATTTACATTCAACCGGTCATGTCCCACCTTCGTTTCCTTCATCCAAAATAAAGGTACGGACGCAAAAGCTTCATTGACTTCAAACAGATCGATGTCATCGAGGCTAAGTCCGGATTTTTGTAATACTTTATGAGTAGCAGGAACGGGTCCCGTCAACATTAGGGTTGGATCGGAGCCCACTACGGAGCGGGCTACAATTCTAAATCTAGGCTGCACACCTAACTCTTCCGCTTTTTCACGCGACATTAATAAAAGGGCAGCTGCTCCATCACTAATCTGACTTGAATTTCCAGCTGTAATGATTCCATCCTCTTTAAAAGCAGGCTTCAGTTGAGAAAGAGAAGCTGTGGACGTGCCCGGCCTCGGTCCCTGATCCACATTCACCTTTACGGACTCTCCCTGCTCATTCGCTCCCATTACCGTCATTGTTTCTCTTTCGAAATATCCTTCTTTAATCGCATTTAGGGCCCTTTCGTGACTGGAAGCAGCATAAGCATCCAATTCTTCTTTCGATATTTCCCACTTTTCTGCAATGCGTTCAGCGGATAGACCCTGGTTGATCATGTCATACTTCTCAGTAAGCTGTTCACTATACTTGCTCCCTTGCATATTGGAAAACATAGGTACACGCGACATGCTTTCTACTCCTCCGGCAATAACTACGTCCATATCCCCACAGGCAATCGCCTGGGAAGCAAAATGAACGGCCTGCTGACTCGACCCGCATTGACGGTCTACGGTTACTCCAGGTACCTCCAGTGGAAATCCTGCCATCAGCGCTGAAATCCTGGCTATGTCCCCCGCCTGCTCACCTACCTGTGATACACAGCCTGCAATGACGTCTTCTACTTCCTTCGGATCCACTTGACTCCGTTCGATTAGTTCCTGTAGCACTAGCGCAAAGAGTTCATCGGGTCTATGTCCACTTAATAAACCATTTCTCTTTCCAACCGGGGTGCGAACCGCTTCAACGATAACTACTTCCTTCATATTCCCTGCCTCCTAAACGAGTCCCATTTTTTTCGCAATGATCGACTTCATGACTTCATTCGTGCCTGCATAAATAGCTGTGACTGGTGCGTCACGGAACCTTCTGGCTATTTCGTACTCTTCCATATATCCATAGCCTCCGTGCAATTGCATACATTCAAGCGCCACTTTTTTCACAAGTTCGGTTGTCCACCATTTGGCCATGGAAACCTGTTTCACCACATCTTCTCCCTGTATATGAGCTTCTATTGTTCGATCTAGAAAAGTTCGGCCTATTTCAACTTCCGTCTGCAGTTCAGCCAGCTTGAACTGAGTATTTTGAAAAGATGCGATCGTCCGCCCGAATGCCTGGCGTTCTTTTACGTATTGGATCGTTAGTTCAAGCATTCGTTCACAGGCAGCGATGGCTCCAATTCCTACGATCAGTCGTTCCTGCTGAAGCTGATTCATCAAATAATAGAAGCCCTCCCCTTCTTTCCCTAACAGATTGGCATTCGGTACTTTAGCGTCTTCAAAAATAAGTTCAGACGTATCCTGACTGTGCAGCCCCACTTTTTCGAGCTGTTTTCCCCTTGTAAATCCCGGTGTGTCTTTCTCTACTACGATCAGACTGATCCCTTTATGAGCTGGAGAAGCTTTCGGCTCCGTCTTGCACACTACCAGGATTAAATCGGCAGAGGTACCATTGGTAATAAACGTCTTCTCCCCATTTAATATAAAATGGTCCCCTGTCTTCTTAGCTGATGTCATGACCGCTGCCAGGTCTGAACCAGCACCTGGCTCAGTCATAGCAATAGCTGTCACACATTCACCTGTGGTACATTTCGGAAGCCACCTTTTCTTTTGGTCCTCGGTCCCGTAAGCGGATAAATAGGGAACGACGATGTCGTTGTGGAGACCAATGCCAATTAATCCTGTTCCCACTTTTTCAAGCTCTTCATTGATAATTACAGAGTAACCAAAGTCAGCACCGAAACCGCCATACTCTTCTTCGAGCCACGGACAGAGATATCCTTGTTCACCAAGTTTTTTCCAAAAGGACCGTGGAATGGCTTTTTGTTTTTCCCACTCCTTAAAGTATGGATAAGCTTCTTTCTCCAGAAATTGGCGCAGTGACCTTCGCAAAATCTCATGCTCTTCTTTTATGTAACCTGCTTTCATCATAGCCTCCTAATTTATTTCTTCCTGAAGGGAAATCATTTTCTAATAGAATGATTCTCGCTGTTCACGTTCAATTCCTCCACGATTAGGAAAACGGTTACAAAAAGACGTTTAATTGAATAATATGACATGTTTTTACACCATGGTTATGCTAAACAGACGTTAAAGACCTCCGATATTAACCCGTACAGAGAAACAATTTGTCTCCGCAGCGCATAAAAAAGCTTGCAGGAAAACCAAACCAACTGGTTTTCCTGCAAGCAGAAGTTACGATCTCTATGAATTCAGTATTTTTTCGATTGCCTGAGCTACTCCATCTTCAGCATTTGTTCCTGTGACGAACGCCGCTTCTTGCTTCACTTCATCCTGAGCGTTTCCCATCGCGACTCCTACACCTGATTCACGGATCATCGCTATGTCATTCATGCTGTCCCCAACTGCCATAACGTTTTCCATTTGCAGATCAAGCCATTCACAAACTTTTAGCAAGGCCGCGGCTTTCGTGACACCTGTTGGGTTTACTTCAATATTCGTAGGACTGGAGTTTGTAACCTCAAGGTCCTGGTTGCCATTCAGTTCCTGAAGAATAGCTTCTCTAATCTCGTCATCTTCTATATCGAAACCGAACTTAAGCCAGTTATACTCTTCAATTTCTTTATCAAAAGGTTCCTGGGAGTTAAAAATTCCTTGTTCTGTAGAGGACCAGAAATATAATCCATGTTCTTCTTTCAGCTCCCACAAACGACTGACATGGTGAGGATCCAGTAAGGTCTGGTCAACCAGTTCAAAGTCCTGATTATAAATCTCACCACCGTTGATCGTTACAATATAAGAAGAACGGCCGAGCTGATCCGCTATATCGCGGCATCGTGACAGTGACCTTCCTGTACTTAATAGGACATGAATTCCCTTATCCTTTGCTTTTTGGACGGCTTTAATATTCGCGTCTGATACAGTTCCCTCCGGATTTACAAGGGTCCCATCTACGTCTAGTGCAATTAATTTAATATCTGTCATTGTATTCACGTCCTCTCTTCTACTTTCTCTATTCTAATACAATGACAGACTTTCATACAACGAAACGACTAAACCGTATTGGCTGGTTGTTTCAATTGATTAACAAACGTTCAATTTTTACGATCCTATTTGCTTACCAGCCTATTTTTTCAAGTGGTACAAATGTAGGAATCAAGGAGTCATTGTAAACTTCACGAATGTGTTGCGCTACGTCTTCTTCCTGATATAGATCAACAATGGTTTGATACACTTCTTTATCCGTTTCATCTGCACGGGCTGCAATGATATTGATATAAGGCTGGGCCGTATCATCTTCAATAAAGATGGCATCATCTACTGGAACAAACCCGGCTTCAACGGCTACTCCATTGTTAATGATAGAGGCGGCAACGTCTGGCAGCACGCGGGGGGTCTGGGCCGCTACGATCGGTTCAAATTTTAAATTCTTAGGATTTTCCTGAATCTTGTCCAGGTTCCCATTTCCATCAAAATCCTCAGGCAGACCAATCACTCCTGCTTTTTCAAGGAGTAATAAAGCCCGTCCCATATTGGTTGCCTCTTTTGGTATAGCAATGGTGCTTCCTTCTGGAATATTTTTTACATCCTCATATTTTTCAGAGTAGATTCCCATTGGAGCGATTAATGTTGTACCAATTGGGGCCAGGTCCAGATCATGTTCTTTTATAAAGGAGTCAAAATAAGAAACCGTTTGAAACGCGTTTAAATCAATGTCTCCATCCGCGAGCGCCATATTAGGACGTACATAATCTGAAAACTCTACTAATTCGATCTCAATATTCTCCTTGGCTGCTTTTTCTTTTATTTTCTCCCAGATCGGTACACCAGAACCATTCAGGCCGACTTTTACGACCTTTTTCTCCTCTGACCCTTCACTGGATTCTGCTCCGCTGCTTTCACTGGAACATCCTGCTAATACGGTTCCAATGGCAGCTACTAAACTTAATAAAATGAATAATTTCTTCATGTTGAGACCTCCTATTGTCTGCGAATTTTTTTAGATACAAAGTTTCCTATTGTTTGCGTGATCTGCACAATGACGACGAGAAGAAGCACGGTCGCAATCATGATATCCGTCTCAAATCGCTGATAGCCATATGAAATTGCTAAGTCACCAAGACCACCGCCGCCTACAAAACCGGCCATGGCTGAAGCCCCGACAAGACCAATCGTCGCGATCGTCAGATTCAGTACAATGGAACTTAACGCTTCCGGTATATATACACGCGCGATAATTTGCCAGGGGGTCGCTCCCATAGCCTCCGCTGCTTCAATAACACCTGACTTCACCTCGAGCAGACTGCTCTCTACAAGCCGCGCGATGTAGGGCGCCGAGAAAATGACGAGCGGTACTACCGCTGCAGCCGTACCAATGGATGAGCCCACAATAAATCTTGTCACGGGCAGAATGGCTACCAGTAAGATGATAAATGGGATCGACCTGAAGAAGTTAACTACTGAACTGAGCGCATTGAATATAGGTTTGTTTTCAAGCAGTCCGCCATCTTTAGTAACCACTAGTGCAATCCCAAGCGGGAGACCAATTAATGTGGCTGCAAGCAGAGAAATACCGACCATTAAGAGGGTCTGATTGGTAGCTTCCAGAATTCTCGGCCAAAAATCCATTAACTTAACCTGCATGTGCTTTCACCTCCTGAACTGTCACGGAACGCTGGATTGAATCGATTGCTCTCACAATTTCTTTATCTTCTCCTTGCAGCTCCACCACTAAATGTCCAAACGGAATGCCCTGAAGCTCTGTAATCTGCCCAAAAAGTACATTCACTTCCACTTCATATGACTTCGATACGTGGGAAAGTACTGGCTGCCCTGCACTTTCATCTACAAAGGTGACACGGTAAATATGTCGGCTTGCTCCCCGCTTTTCTATCCCTTCCAGGATGGATGCTGGAATTTCATTTTCCATAACCGTTCTTACAAAGTTCTTTGTAGTGGGATGTTCCGGCTGGGAAAACAGGTCAAATATGGATCCTTGCTCAATGACACGACCATGTTCCATTACTGCGATCCGGTCGCAAACTTCACGGACAACATTCATTTCATGTGTGATCATAAGAATCGTGATGTTATATTCATCCCGCACTCTGCGCAAAAGTTTAAGAATGGACTTGGTAGTCTCAGGATCAAGTGCAGATGTCGCTTCATCACATAGCAATATGTCCGGAGAGGTGGCTAAAGCCCGTGCAATTCCGACCCTCTGTTTCTGTCCACCGGATAACTGGTCTGGATACTGCCTTGCTTTATCTGACAAACCTACAAATTCCAAAATTTCTTCTACACGTGCGTCAATATCTTTTTTAGGTACTCCTGAAATCGCTAATGGAAAAGCGACATTGTGGCGTACCGTTTTAGACTCCAGCAGATTAAAGTGCTGAAAGATCATGCCGATTCGCTTCCGGACTTTTCGTAACTCGGGTTTAGACAGCTGGGTCAAATCTTCCCCATCCACGAGAAGCCTGCCTTCCGAAGGATATTCCAGTAAATTAACTAAACGAACAAGCGTACTTTTTCCTGCCCCGCTATAACCAATAACGCCGAAAATTTCTCCTTTATTCACGGCTAAATCCACTTGATCCACAGCTCGTAATTCATTTCCATTGTGTTCATAGATTTTTGATACTCCTTCAAATTCAATCATGAACGTCCCCCCTTTTTTTTCGATTCTTCCAATTAGCTGCCTTTCTTATGTACTACAAAGCGTGAAACTTTCGTTATGGCACATAAAAGAGCCCCTCTTCTTAAAAGATAAGAAGAGGGGCTCTATCATACGTGATTTATGAGAACCGTCTCTTCTCATCTTTCACGTGCATAAAGCACCTGCTGGAGTTGGCACAGTTTCTGATGACGTATCAGTCCCGCTGCCGAGGTTTCGTAGGGCCAGTCCCTCCACCTCTCTAGATAAGAAGATTTTAATTTGTTTTTAAATTGGATGGTGATTATCTTATTATAGCTCATCAGCTTTGTCAATTTTATCATTCATCGGCAGAAGACTCCCTCTTCAAGCGCCGTGTCGAAGACCGGTGGTAAGGGGGAGATGAATGCTGTCGCCGTAAGGCGAATGCCTTTGAATATTCTCCCCTCCGTGATATCCTAAAGTAAGAACATACGTTCTTGATTAGGGGGTGGAAAGGTTGAGGCATAAAGCGTATAACTTTCGTATCTATCCAAATAAAACCCAAGAATCGCTCATCGCTAAGACAATCGGTTGCGCTCGTTTTGTCTTCAATCATTTCCTCTCCGAATGGAGCAGTGCCTACAAGGAA
>NZ_JBAPTY010000164.1:0-10584 GCF_049282395.1 Halobacillus sp.
TGCGTGGTCATTGTGCATAATTTCTACGATTTCATTAAAAATACTTCGGTACTTCTCATCACTCATCTTTCCGTTCATCTTATTATTTATTTGGCTACTCATACCAATAAATCGCTCCTAAAATTAACTATGTTACTATTACGAGTTAGTCGTGATATAGTTCCAAAAAATTCTATTATCTCGAAACTGAGTCTTCAACTAACCTGCCCTTTACTGGAATACTCGATTCCAAGATAAATATCCGATTCGGGAAACAAGATTCAATTGTCACATCGTGAAAGTAGATAATCTAAGGGTATCATAGGTTTCGACACTTGGAAATAAATTCCCTTTCACTATCATATCCTTCATCGTTACTTCATTTCGCTGATGATGGATGCTCTCTAATATCTGAAACCAGGTTAGATAATTGTTGAGATATTTGGTTGCCACGCCGTTAAAACGCTGTATCCACGCTTTCAACCTTCTGTGGTAGTTATTGACGTTCTGGATATGATAAAGCCCTTTGGTGCGGATTTTACCGTCTGATTTGAACTGATAGATGTCCATCCCGTTATCAAACGCATAGGTTTTGAAGGCACGCCAAGCATCGGTGCATAACACATTCTCACTCGAAAGTTTATGCCCGATGGCTTTGTCTAATTGTTCTTTTGTCAATCGCCCCATTCCTAACGTTTGGGAGAAAGTCACTTTGTCACGGTCTCTTGCGACCAGTACACATACTTGTTCTTTGCTTATGCCTCGTTTCTTGGCGGAACCGCCCCGTTTACGAGGTTTTCTATCGTCAATCTTTCTTTGTCCCTTTTCAGAGTACAGGAAATAGGTCTCATCCATTTCGACGATACCTTGAAATGCTGTACTTTCGATTTGTTTTAATGCAGATAGGAGCTTGTGCCTCCAATAGAACAAGGTCACGTGGGTAACGCCTCGAATCAACTCCGCTGATTTGCGGAGCGAATAACCTTCTATCATACATTCGATAAACTTCATCCAGCGATGGAGGTGGCGCGTGCGGTATAGGGCGGTATTGGTAAGGTCGGTGAACGTTTTACGGCAAGCTTTACAGCGGTAACGCTGTTTCTTCACTTCTTCACCGTCCACCATAGTTGAGTATTTTCCAAATCGCACAATATGTTCTGATTCGCAATCAGGACAATGATAGCCGTCCTTATGTTTACGTTCTGAAATCTCTTCCAGAGCCGTTCCTGTGGAGGATGACGCAGTGAGAGCATCAATTAAGTATTCACGTAAGCGATGTTTTTCCGCTGGGTTCAATGTTTGAATGGCTTTAAGGATATCGGTTGCTCTCACAGTCGTCACCCACTTGTATTTGATAACCTCATTATAGAACACTTGTTCGAATTGTTCAAATATCAACAACAAGCTTTAACAGAGCCTAATAAATAAATATAGATCACAGGCACCAAGGAACAGACTAATATAATTCCGCCTATTAAGAAGCCGCTTCCTATCCCATTCGAGCCCAGTAACGTCACCATTGCACCACTAGCAATAGACAGGACACTAACAACGGCGAGTGATATGTAAAGGCCCTTCTCTGGTGATGTTTTCTTTTCATGATCCACACTAATATTCATCATTAAGTATGCATTTACCACTGCTGAAATCATAAAAACAGCCCACAAAGGATTTCCTGTCATTCCATCCATACCTTTCGTTACAAGATCGTAGGCAAGAATGGCTAAAATTCCAAAGGTCTGTATGATATAGACGATCCGAATGTTTTTTAAATTCCTCAGCTGCAGCCGTTCATCTTTAATTCTCTCCATTAGATCCGCTTCCCTTCTCTATCCAGAATACTTCATCCAGCGTCTTATTCACCGCATAGCAAATCTCAAGACATAGCTTTAACGTTGGATTGTATTTTCCTTTTTCAATTAAACTGATGGTCTGCCGGGTCACACCGACCCTCTCGGCTAACTGCTGCTGGGTGAGATGAACACCTACACGTGATACCTTTACCTGATTTTCCATAATGATCGATCCCTTCTGCGGTCATCGTAACATATATATTCCAAAATGAAATTTATATATTACATAAACGATACAAATTACGGAAATGCGTCTACGTGAAAAAGTATTAGCCTCCTAGTTCATTTTGTTCTTTTATAAGAAACGTTACGCTCACTCCTATTCTTCGCAAATAAATGATAAAAGCTGATTTCAAATACGAAAAAGGCGATTACTAAGCCTCCCACATAAGGAGCAGGCGACCCCAGCGGTACCAGGACAAACAAGCTGATCACAAACACAGCTAATCCAACGATTAGAGAATTTCTAACGTAATGTTTTCCCACTTTACCACCTCCAAAAAAATCGATCACGCTATAAAATATTCAGTCCTTTTTCGAACGATTAAATCTGGGTTTGCTAAAATAAGCCCCTGTAAACATGAATAACAGGGAGATTAAGATTCCAGCAGCTGCCTGGTTAAAGATTAATGAAACCGGGATGACAAGCAAGGCGAGGATAAACATAAGCCTCATCATAGCTGACCACTTCCTTTCCTTACGTACGGTTCGCCCGCTTCGATCGTTTCATTTTTTTCTTTCATCCTTTAACAGGAATGGCAGATTTTCCATGAAAAGGAGGGATAAATTATGAGAAGAAGGGAATACAATACATAGGATCGTATAGATCCGAGAAAGGCGGGATTAGATGTTGTGGTTATGGTTGTTACTACCAGCTGGATTGATTATCCTGTCCGTCCATTTTGAACAAAAACGCAGGGAGCAGACGCGCCTCGTTCCGGTCATTGATGAGCAGAAGGCAATGGAAGAGATCTACAGATCTGAAGGTGCCGCAGCAAAATCGGCCGATCCAACGAATATGAAAAATTTCTAATGAATAAGTTAGGGACGGAAGCGTATCATACGGCTTTCCGTCCCTTTTTGTGCGCTGGCGCAGCACGTCACCGCTGCTTCTTTTCGTAAACCTTCCTGAATCGTTCTAACCGGGTGCGGTTGTAGCGCTGTACAACGATAAAGGGCAGATTAAATAAAATGGCATAAAGAACCATGACCCATCCGGCCCACATAGGCAGGAAGAAGAAAAATAATGGGCCTGGAAGGATTTGAACCCAGTGAGACAGCTCGGAGCGGCTGGTCTGCAGGGTTAAGGCTTGAAAATCTTCTTCGTTTCTCAGGTGAGCCGCCGTCTTCCCCTTTCCCTGATTCATCCACTTCCTGGCTTCTGGAAGAAGATGCTTCCATTTCTTTATTTTCAGCTTTTCATACACCCGGCCGTTTTTCTCCCAACTCTTTAACTCATATAGTCTGGAGAAAGACAAAACCATGGAAGCGGGAAGCTGAGATACAAGTGCACTGATGCTTATATGGATCATTACCCAGGCAATAATAATCTTTGTAATCATCAGGACGATCCTCTCTTATTCTTTCCGGCTATATTCCGGCCCTTCCAAGTTGATTCCTTCCAAAAGAAGGTTTTCATAATGGAATAGCCAAACAGAACGACAAAGAATAAGAAATGGAGCGGGAAAAGGATCGCATCATACCACTTGAAGTTCCCCATTTCCCGGAGCGTGCGAGCAAGCCAGAAAGCAAGAATTCCATAACCGATCAGGCTCCACCACCCCATGTCAGGAATGTTAAGGAGGTAAGAGATCACAGCAGTGATCCAGAGAATCGCAGCAGCCGTCATCAACGGCGATGCCGTTTTCGCTCCAGAAGCAAAGCTTTTGGACCACCCTTCCACCACCGCTTTCAGACTGGCTTCATACATACGCATGTTAACGACATGCCTGCCGCTGAAGGCATAGGTCTGTACGTCTCTCGCTTCGGCGTGTCTTGCAAAGGCCAGATGCTCCACAATTTCACTGCGGATCGACTGATGACCATCAAGCTCCCAGTACGTCTCTGCCGGTATAATCAAACAGGGACCAAACCCTCCATGCTTGCTTATTTGATCCTTTACGATTGTCGTAATTCCAGAGGAAGCAAACACCACCAGGTGGAAAATAGAAGAAAACTTTTCCCAGAACGAATGCATGTAGTGATAGGGATGCACCGTAACTAAAGCGTTCAGTCCTCTATTCTCTGCAAACTGGATGATTCTTTCCGGTCCGTGTTTGGAAAACCATGTGTCTGCGTCGAGAAAGAATAAAGTCTTTCCTTTTGCTATTTTTGCCCCGTTATAACAGGCCCAGGATTTACCCATCCACTCTTCCGGTAAAGGCGGATTGCTGATGACTTTTACTCCAAAGGATTCTGCGGCTTCCCGCGTCCGGTCTTCTGAATGGTCATCCACGACGATCACTTCCCTTTGGTTACTCTTCGTTGCAAGAATGGAAGGAAGTAAGCGTCTTAAATTTTCTTCTTCATTACGTGCTGGTATAATGATTGAGTATGTACCCGTTTTTCCAGGTTCTTGAATAGGAAATGAAACCCTCTGCCAAAAAAGCAGCAGAGTTGAAATTATGGCCAGGAACATAAACCACATGGCGATCACCTCATCTTTCTTAAGCATAGCGTATGCTTATTTTGAATGTAAACTATTGTTGCGGTCGCGAATCAGCGCGATCGTCTGTTTATACCCTGCGTCCTGAAGACCTCCACGATTATCTTCCTTTTCTGCCGGGTATAAGCAATTAAAAAACAGGGGGTTCATTATGTATAAATCTATTATAGCCAATACACTCCGTTTCTTTTCAGATCAATCTCTGAATACACCAATGGTTCCTATACAGCCCGTCCAGGAAAAAAAGGACATTCTCGTTGAAACGGATGTGAAAGATACATATATATCCTGCTATTATCCAAAAGGAGCAGCCGAAAATACTCTGCCTGTCTACATTAACCTGCACGGCGGTGCCTTCATTATGAATTCAAAAGAGATGGATGATCCATACTGCCGTCAGATCGCGAACAATACGGGCTGCGTCGTTATAAATGTGGACTATGCCAAAGCACCTGAATATCCTTTTCCAGGGCCTTTAGAGCAGACCTATCAACTGCTGCACTGGATAAAAGATCACGCCAAAGACCTTAAGATTGATCCAGAAAAAATCATGGTCGGCGGGCAAAGTTCAGGTGGAAATATTATGGCAGCGCTCTGTCTATTGCTGAAGGATCGGAACGAACCTCAGCCCCTCCTCCAGGTGCTGATCTGTCCCATGCTTGATTTCGTTACACCGCATGCTGATAAACCAGAGGGCGATCCCGGGCGTGCGCGTTTCCCTCAGGCTGCCCATTTCCTCAACTTGTGCTATGTGCCGGAAAGAAACCAGGCAGAACATCCGCTTGCTTCACCCGTCTTAGCTCCCTATACAGACAAGCTTGCCCCGGCGCTTGTTATTGCGGCGGAATATGACGCTTTCTCTAAGGAAGCTGAAACATACGCAGCCAAATTAAGAAACGCCGGCGTGCCCGTAAGACACGAAGTATTTGAAGACTGTTATCACGCCTTTACTCACTTAGGACCCGAGCCAAAAGCCCAGGAAGCGTGGGCAATGATTGAAGATGAAATCAGAAAAACCATTCAGTTTTAAGATTTAAGCGTGCTTGTTTTTCATAAGAAAAGAAACGTAAAGATCTTAGTCAAAACTCCATTAATAAATACGAAAGCTGCTATGGACACTCTCAAACGTGCACCCGGCAGCTTCATTTGTTTTTTGAATCTCTTTACCCTATTTTACGTCACGTCCTCTTCTATCTAAATAAGAAAAACTTCGTACTTCGTCAAGCCTAACATATACCTCCAGTATCAAAGGTCAGACACGCTCAAACGGTGAGGAACCTCTACGGTCCAATTTCGGCTAGAGATGATTCTATTTCATTTGACTACGGCGCAATCCATTCTCCACCACGCCCCAATCTCGCTCCGCCACGGCCCAATTCCACTCCGCCACGGCTCAATTCCACTCCGCCACGACCCAATTCCACTCCGCCACGGCCCAATCACAGCTCCATCACGGCCCATTTCCGCTCCACCACAGCCCAATCTCGCTCCGCCACGGCCCAATCCAGGCAGGGGCGAAGTAATCACGCTATAAAAAAGACCCCCTTTCTTAACGAAAGGAGATCTTCATGATCTAATATTCAAGATCCATTTTCAGTTCATCTACATACTCACTTGAACCCGTCACAATGAGACGGTCACCCAGTTTAAGCTCCGTGTCCCCGTGCGGCACAATGGAATCTTTGCCACGGAAAATCCGGACCATGATCACGTCTCCGGTAAACGGAAATTCGCGGAGATACACCCCGTTATAAGACGAGTTGTTCATGTTGATCTGGTAGAGCGCACTTTCCTGTTTCGTAATGATATCGACAACGTTCGGTGCTTCGATCATCGCCTTCAGGAGAGCTTTGGATGATAAGAACACAGAGAACACGCTGACCTTAAGCTCTTTCAGCTCGGCCGTCAATTGTGGAGATTCCACACGGGCGATAACCCGCTCCACTCCTTCTTCTTTCGCAAAGCGCGCGATTTCCGCGTTCTTCTCTTCATCACCTGTAGAAGCTACAAGCAGATCAACCTCAAATACACCATATGCTTTCATGGCTTCCACGTTATAGCCATCGAGTTCCTTAATATCGAAGCAGGAACGGCTGATTTTATCATCAATTTTATCTAATTTTGTATGATACAAGTGGGTCTCGTAGGAATTGATGTCAAGTTCCCGAACGACCGGCAGCGTCATTCGGTTCGAGCCAATAAAGGAGACCACCGTTTTATGCTGTTCATCCTCAAACTTGCCATAAATCTTCTTAAACACAATCGGAGCGACCAGGCAGGTGAGCACCGCTACTAAAATCAGTGCCCCTTCCATCTGGGCATCAATCATGCCTTCTCTCTCCCCGATTGTCGCAGCTGCAATTACAAGCGAGAGCGTGGAAGTGAGGATAAATCCTGTACTCAGTACTGTGCGCATATCATACCACTTTTTCAAAATCAGTGCAGGCACGATCTTAGATACGAGCAGCGCTACGAATAATAATGGAATGAGAATGATCACGCGGTTATCGGTAAACAGACTCCAGACATCAAGATCTACACCGACCATGACAAAGAAGATCGGAATCAAAAAGCCGTAGCCAAAGCTGTCTAATTTCTTCACCATCTCCTGGTTCGGAGATAAGAGAGAAACGAGGGTACCCGCCAGGAACGCACCTAAAATGTTCTCGGCGCCTACCGTTTCGGATAAGGCTACGAGCAGGATAATCAACGTGAATACTGCCCGCGTATCGATTTGGATGGTACCTTTAGCCATCGTTTCCACAAAGGATTGATGACGAAACTGCTTGCCGACGAAGTAAAGCAGAACCCCGACCGCAAATAAAATGAGCAGCAGCCATGTATTCCCGTGGCTCTCGCCGTAAAGTGATACAAAAACGGCTAGTAGAATCATGGTCGCCAGGTCAGCGATAACGGCAACCAGAAGAACGGTCTGGCCAATCGTGGTTTTCATCATCTGCGCATCCTTAAGCGTCGGTACAACAACTCCAAGCGATACGGTTGATATGATCAGTGTCATTAAGAAAGCATTGTCTATAAAGCCAGCCAGTACAAATAGATAGGACAAACCGAGGGAGATGACGAATATCCCGGCGAACACGATTAAAGCCACGATGACCGGGTTTGGAGCTCCTGTCCCTTTATTTTCGGGCTTAGCCCTTTTCTTCCTTCTGGCAAAAATGGAGAAGTCAATTTCGAGACCACTAAGAAACATAAGAAAGATAAACCCGAGCGTTGATAAAATCTCAAGCCAGCTTCCCTGTTCCACGATATCGAAACCACTTTTTCCTATAATTAGTCCGACGATAATCTCAGCGACCACGACGGGAATCATGTTCAGTTTAAATCGATGCAATAAGATGGGAGTGATAAATGCAGCTAGTATGACAATAACTAAGGAAGTTACTGAAGCTCCATGTTCCATACTCGCCCTCCTTCCACTAGATGAGTAAATTCATAAATGCTGTCGCCATACCGAAATAAATCAGTATGGAAATGATGTCATTGATGGTCGTGATGAATGGTCCTGATGCAACAGCAGGATCGATATTAAATCGATGCATGATGAGAGGAACGAGTGAACCAGCCAGGGTGGCTACAATCAACGTCGATAAAATGGAAAGTCCGACGAGCAAGCCTAAAAAGAAGTTCCCCTGCCAGAAATAAACGACAAGTGTAATGATAATCCCGCAGGAAATTCCGGTAATCAATCCAGTTCCAGCTTCCCGCAGCATCATCTTGGTCTTACCCTGTTTATCAATTTCGCCTGTTGCGATACCGCGCACGGCAACTGCAAGAGCCTGTGTGCCTGTATTCCCGGCCATCCCGGCAATGAGCGGAATAAAGATCGCCAGAATCGCAACTTTGTCGAGAGTTTCTTCAAAGCGGCCGATCAGGCTTGCCGTTATACTGCCCAAAAACAGCAGAATAACCAGCCAGGGCAGCCTTTTTTTAGCTGAGTCAAAAGCATTTTCATCAGGACTGTCAACGTCGGAAATACCGGCAAGCTTGGAATAGTCATCGCTTGCTTCTTCTTCCATAACGTCCATAATATCATCGACCGTAATAATGCCGAGCAGGTGGTTCTGGAAATCAACAACGGGAAGGGCAAGAAAATCATAATCTCTTACCATTCGCGCAACCTCTTCCTGGTCTTCGGCTACAGAAACGGACACCACACGTTCATTCATAACGTCCGAGATGAGCCAGTCGTCTTCCGAGATAATTAAATCACGAAGCGAAATAACCCCAACCAGACGCTTGTCTTCGTCAATGACATAGGTGTAGTAAATCGTTTCGGCGTCAGGGGCTTCTTTTCTTAAATGAAGCATCGCTTCCCTGATCGACATGCCGGCTTCCACGATGACGAACTCCGTGGTCATAATTGAGCCCGCGGTTTTCTCTTCGTAGTGCAGCAAGTCTTTTATTTCCTGTGCCGCTTCCTTATCCATAATGGTCAGGAAGCTTGCCACTTTGTCTTTATCCAGTTCATTAAAAATATCTACCGCATCATCTGTAGACATCTCTGCGAATACTTGTGCCGCAAATCTGGGATCCATTTCAGAGAAAAACGGCTCGATTTCCTCATAATCAATATGCTCCATGAAATCCGCTACTTCTTCGGGAGACAGATACGTATAGATCTGCATACGAACATCAACATCTAATCCCTCGAAAATCATAGCCTGATCATAAGGGTGGAGTTCTAGAAACTCGGCGCGAAATTGGTCAATATAATCGTTAAAAAGCGCATCCTTTATTGCATCCCAAACCTCTTGGCGCTCCTGGTCATCTAAGTGTTCCATAGCTCCCCTCCTTGACGTTCTGTTCGTTTTTGACCGTTTAATCTTAATTGCCTACTTGACGTTTGTCAACGAAAGTATTTTCTTTTCATTAAATCATAAAGTTGACTTAAAATTATTGGAAGAATCATGTACACTTACAATTATAACCGTAGTTTAACAGATTGCTTGATAGAAAGGGAACATTCATGAATGATAATCAGCAAACTTCACCGATTGATTTTACCATTATATTCATTGTCCTGGCCTTTGGAATCATCAGCTGCTATACCCTTTACACCGTAGATCCTTATTTAGGCGCTGGAGATCAGGGCTCTTATATGAAACAAATCGTCTGGTACATACTCGGAAGCATAGTCGCAGGCGTGGCTATGATTTTGGATTATGACCGCCTTCATCAAATCGTTTGGGGTCTGTACGGATTTGGTCTTACGGCCTTGCTTATGCTTTTCTTTAAATTTCCGCCGGGACTCGTACACTATTCAGGCGGAGCCTGGAGCTGGTTTAAGTTACCGGGGATCGGCACCATTCAGCCCTCCGAATTTATGAAGGTTTTCCTTGTTATTACGCTTGCTCATGTGATTGTTAAACATAATGAAAAAATCCGGATGAAAACCGTAAAGACAGATCTTATGCTGCTCGGAAAGCTGATGCTTATTTCCGCAGTTCCAATGGGACTTATTGCGGTGCAGCCGGATTTGGGTACCTTCCTTGTGTTAGTATCCATCACAACGTTTATGATTTTAGTATCCGGTATTCAATGGAGAATTCTTCTCTCGATTGTATCTTCTGTGATAATCATTATAGCAGCTGTTGCGACCACGTTCCTATTTAATATTACAAAGGTTACCACGTTCTTTGAAGA
This sequence comes from Halobacillus sp., assembly GCF_049282395.1. Classification (NCBI taxonomy): domain Bacteria; kingdom Bacillati; phylum Bacillota; class Bacilli; order Caryophanales; family Bacillaceae; genus Halobacillus; species Halobacillus sp. The sequence continues at coordinate 10,165 of NZ_JBAPTY010000164.1, forward strand.
ATCCGTGTTTGCCCACGTGGACTCCCGCTTCTATGGCTGGCTTCAGCCTGAAAAGTACGAGCTCGGCGCAGGCCTGCAGCTGATTAAAGCAATCACCGCGATCGGCTCCGGCCAGCTGACCGGAAAAGGCCCGGGTAACTTTGAAGTGATGGTGCCCGAACGTCACACCGATATGATCTTTACCGCGGTGTCCGAACAGTTCGGTTTCATAGGCTCAAGTATAGTCGTCACGTTGTTTTTCCTTCTGGTTTATCGGATGATCCAAATTGCTCTCGAAAGTAACGATGCATTTGGAAGCTATTTAATCGTCGGCGTCGTAGGAATGATCGCGTTTCAAGTCTTTCAAAATATCGGCATGTCCATTCAGCTGCTTCCGATCACTGGACTTCCCCTTCCCTTTATCAGTTACGGAGGAAGCTC
>NZ_JBAPTY010000165.1:0-1708 GCF_049282395.1 Halobacillus sp.
TCTGGGAAGCGCATGTACGGGATATTACCTCGGACCCGGATCTTGAATCTGAGCTGGATAGCCAATTTGGAACGTTTGAGGCTTTTGGTGAAAAATTAGACTACTTGAAGGAATTAGGTGTAACGCATATACAGCTTCTTCCCGTCATGAAATATTATTTTGGCGATGAATTTGAAGCAGATGAACGTGAACTGGATTATTCTTCAAAGGACAATAACTATAACTGGGGCTATGACCCTCACAGCTATTTTTCGCTGACAGGGATGTATTCTGAACGTCCTACAGACCCTGAAGCCCGCATTGCAGAATTTAAAGAATTGGTAAAAGAAATTCATAAACATAAAATGGGTGTGGTATTGGACGTTGTTTATAACCATACAGCCAACGTAAGTATCCTTGAGGATCTGGTTCCAGACTATTATCATTTTATGGATGAAGAAGGGAATGCTAAAACCGGTTATGGCGGCGGTAAAGTCGGCACAACTCATGAAATGTCCAGAAAACTTATGGTAGATTCCATAAAATACTGGGTTGATGAATTCAAGATAGATGGTTTCCGCTTTGATTTAATGGGCGATCTGGATGCAGAAAGCGTTCAAAAAGCTTACGATGAAGCCAAACAAATCAATCCAGATATTCTCATGCTCGGGGAGGGATGGCGCACGTTTGTAGGTGATGGAAGTCCAGAGAATGAAGTTACGCCCGCTGATCAGGACTGGATGGACCAGACGAACGGCGCAGCGGTTTTTTCAGATGAAATACGAAATGAGTTAAAATCCGGATTTGGCAGTGAAGGTGAACCCAGGTTCATAACCGGAGGCGCAAGAGATATTACTACGATTTTTAACAATATTAAGGCACAGCCTGGGAATGTCTCCGAAGATGATCCGGGAGATATCGTTCAATATATTGCTGCACATGATAATCTACCGCTGCATGATGTGATTGCCCAATCCATTAAAAAAGATCCTGCAGAACACGAAGAAGAGATTCAGCAAAGGATCCGAATTGGTAATTCTATGATTTTAACAAGTCAGGGCATTTCTTTCCTTCATGCTGGTCAAGAATACGGGAGAACGAAGCAATGGAAGGGAGACGGCGTGCCAGAAGAGAAGTCTACTTATATGGTAGATGAAAATGGTGAACCGTTCGATAACCCTTACTTCATCCACGATTCCTATGATTCTTCTGATGCGATCAACATGTTTGACTGGGATAAAGTTAAGGAAGAAGGAATTCATAAAGAAACCATGGAATATACGAAAGGTTTGATTGAGCTAAGAAAATCCACTAATGCTTTCCGTTTAGGCACGGAGGAGTTGGTAAATGAAAATGTAAGCTTAATCAACGCACCTGAAATCGAATCCTCTGACCTTCTGATCTGCTACAGGAATGTGTCCACAGATCATACAGGCACCTACTATGTGTTCATAAACGCGGACAGCGAGAAACGTACGCTTTCGCTTGAAGAAGATCTTAGAAAAGAGAAGGTTCTGGTAGATAGAGACGAAGCAGGTACGAAAAAAGTAAAAGACCCGTCTGGTTTTACACTGGATAAAGACAGCATCACGCTAGAGCCACTGACGACCGTAGTGGTTAAAGTGAAAAACTAATCTCATTGCCCCCTCCGCGACTTCCAGAGGGGGTTTTTTGATTCTTAATGACAAAATCGATACGAAACCACTCAAAGATATGCTACTATTTAAAA
>NZ_JBAPTY010000166.1:0-3008 GCF_049282395.1 Halobacillus sp.
CCGACCATCATCACGGAAATGTAGGGGGAACAGACGAATCATCTGATGGATACCATCATCATCATAGATTTGATCCGAACTCTCCTGCTGACCAAAGCTGCAGAAACCTGCGCGCTTCCGGCATCTGTATTACGGTAGATCTTAACTGCTTCTGCCACGTGACTTGCCTGCCTGCAACAGCAGCACTGTAATCATCAAACGAAAACCGCGCTGACAAAGCGCGGTTTTTTTCTTAGAATCCAATTAATCGAATATCGGTAATGTCCTTAAACGGCACCTCTTGCTGGAAGGGCCTCTGAAAAATCTTTAAGTGGACGATTCCTTCTTCATAGTCCGTAATGTATCCTCTGTATTTATTGTCCTCGGTCGATACCTCACACTTCATTTTTGGCACGTGCGGAGATAACGTGAAAAAGTAGTTCACTTTCTCCTCTAGAGATAATTCATGGAAACGAAGTCTGCGATCTCTTGAAGATTCAGGCTGTTCCTTTTTCTCTGACTCCTCGTCGGCAGGCGCCTCCTCTTTTGCTTTTAGTGGACTGGCAGCGGATGCCGCTTTATTCTGATTTCTCAGTCTCAGTTCTTTTTCATGAAGAGAAGTCGAGGGTGTTTCTGATTTAGCGGGCTGCTCGACAGGTGCTGGAGCAGATTGGCTCCGTTGAGTACGAAAGCTGGTCTGCATGGAAACTTCAGCAGGTTTGAATTTAGGTTGGGCGATATAAAGCATCGGTTGCTTTGCCATTCGTTTGTTTTCCGTGTTTTCAGCCATTCCGGATCTCTCCTTTTTAAATAGGGTCATCGTTCTATGTATATGCCAGTTTGGGACAGCATGTTCACAATCACCCAAGTTCGACATTATTTCTTCCTTTTTTACAAAGTTTTAACACAGTAACGAACGATCCTTTTCTCTGCTGGTCAGGATAATATAATTAGACAAATGCCTTAGTAACCATGATATTCAAAGACCGATTGAATTATTTCAAGTGGCAAGTGAAATGGATCTTTTATTTCTCCTGGACATAAAAAAATCCCCGGCACTCTCTGAAAAGAGTCCGGGGATTTCTCTATTAATAACCGATAATGTTAAAGCCGGAGTCCACGTGAATAACTTCTCCTGTTACTCCGCGGGAAAGGTCACTCATTAGATAATAAGCGGTATCGCCTACTTCTTCCTGTGTAACGGGACGGCGCAGCGGCGCACGTTCTTCAATTTCCTGAAGGATCTGGTTAAAGTCGCCTACGCCTTTAGCGGACAGCGTACGGATTGGACCAGCGGAAATCGCGTTCACACGAATGTTGTGCTTACCTAAGTCATTGGCTAAATACTTCATGCTTGCATCCAGGCTCGCTTTAGCAACACCCATGACATTGTAGTTCTGGACGACTTGCTCGCCGCCGAGATACGTCATGGTAATAATGCTCCCGCCTTCTGACATAAGCGGCTTAGCCGCACGTGCCACAGCGGTAAGTGAATAAGAACTGATGTTGTGAGCGGTTAGGAATCCGTCACGGCTCGTGTTCAGGAACTCATCCTTTAACTCATCGCGGTTGGCAAAAGCAATGCAGTGAGCCAGTCCATGAATGACGCCTACATCATTCTGGATATTTTCGAACGTTTGAATGATGGCTTCATCATTGGTTACGTCGCACTCATAGAATAAGGAATTGTTTTCCCCTTCAAGCGTGTCTGCCAGTTCATGAACGGCTTTCCCGAAACGTTCGGATGCATAAGTAAAAATAAGTCTCGCGCCTGCTTCATGTAAAGAGCGTGCAATGCCCCACGCAATACTTCGTTTGTTGGCTACGCCCATTACGACATAGGTGCGTCCTTCTAATGATAAATTCATTCCATGCCCTCCTTGAGGTGATTTCTACAATTGGGATTTGTTATTAGTACCTGCTCCTATTTTATTATATCAATTAACAAAATACAATTATCTACTGAAGCAGCCCTATTCCTTCTTTTGCAGTTGGAGACGGGAAGAGTCAGCCCCAGTGATGGCAAAAGATTATTCTTCATTTAGAGCAAGCGAATGAACGATCTCTCCCTCTACAGGAATTTCTTTTCCCGTTTCGGCGTTTATTATAACCGCTTCGATGCGAACCGAATTGTCGAAGTTCGTTTTATTAGACGGATACCTTGGTTAACCCTGAGCACTGTCTTCCTTATTCAAAGCAGTCTCTAACCATATGAGGCCGTTCCTCCGTGTACTCGTTCGTATAAAAGTTCGGACTCCTCTCATATTCACACATCTGCACGACCCGGTTTTCCTTTTTCAATTCAATATAAAGATATGTATGGCCAGGGTCATCTGTAAAAATAACCTCTGCCATGACAGGTTCTGTCCGATTGGTATTACGTTTGCCCTCATAGAAGGTTTCAATGGAGTTAATGTCGGTTGTCGAGTATCCTTCTTGTTGCAGGTGTTTCTCCACTTTTTTCTCCATCAGCACGGCATTTACCGGCCTCGATATGGTAAAAATCAGCGCTGGAATAAGGAGAGAGCCCAGAAGAATGATCACACTTGTCTTTTGAACTTTGCGGCTGGGTCGATATTTCTGGAGGAGAAAATGAGCGGTAAGACTACTTGAAAAAGCAAGGGCTGTATAGATGAGGGTCCATGTAAAAAAAGATAAACTTAAGTACAGGAGTTGAGCCAGCAGGGAAAGACCAAAGACGATGACAGGTGCAATAAACAATTTTTTAAAAAGAGTTCGGCCTAGAACGCCCATCACGAAAGCAAGCATGGGAAATAAAAATAGGACAAGCGGGATTACGTACATACACATTCTCCTCCCATTTGGGTTTAGTGTAATATTACACTAAAGGGGTCGTTTTTTCAATGTACCTACATAAAAAAAGACCGAAGCTATGATCCATCAGAACTTCGGTCCTTTTTAAAGAGATAATTAACTGGAAAGCTCCTCTTCATCCTCGTCTTCTATCTTCCTCTTTCTTAATAAATAAATATAGATCACAGGCACCAAGGAACAGACTAATATAATTC
>NZ_JBAPTY010000167.1:0-54660 GCF_049282395.1 Halobacillus sp.
TCAAACTGTATATGATGTGGTGGTGAAGGCGAAGAGGTCACACCTGTTCCCATGCCGAACACAGAAGTTAAGCTCTTCAGCGCCGATGGTAGTCGGGTCGATCCCCGTGAGAGTAGGACGCCGCCACGTTAATATGAAAACCAGAAGTTTGTACTTCTGGTTTTTTCTGTATTTAAAAGTTAATGAACAGGAGGACCGTTTATGGAATGGGGCAATTTCTTTGACGATGATTTTCTTACATTTACTACAAGAATCGTAATTGCCTTGCTATTAGCTGGGCTGATTGGGTTCGAAAGGGAGTTAAACAATCATTCCGCAGGATTTAGGACTCATATTTTAGTCGGTGTAGGCTCCTGTTTGATGATGCTGCTATCCTTATATGGTTTTGAATCTTACGTGGATGAATTTGAAAATGTACGATTTGATCCAGCGCGCATACCTTCTTATGTGATCAGTGGTATTGGCTTCTTAGGTGCAGGAACAATTATCGTCAATGGCTTAACTATTAGAGGTCTTACTACTGCTGCTTCGATATGGACAGTAGCAGGGATAGGGTTAGTGGTCGGTGCCGGTATGTATGATGTCGCCATCTTAGCTACTATTATCGTATTGTTAAGTTTAGTTCTATTAAATAAACTTGAAAAAGAAAATTTTAATAAGAAGAAGCCATATATCTTTCAACTAAAGGTAAGACCTGATGTTAAATTGCAATCGATCACTGCGATATTTGATGAAAAAGAACTGAGGATTAAAGGAATTAATATTAAGAAACAAGAGCAAGGCCATAACAAACTGATTATTGAAATAGATAAAGGTCAAAAATACAACCGTACTGAATTAATCGAACAGCTTTCCCGTAACGAGGAAGTCCTTCAGATCAATCATAAATTCTAAAACCATGCCAAAATTCGGCATGGTTTTTTGTTTTAGCAGAAAAGAAATTAGGGAATCATGAATGTGTATGTGATCCCAACATTTTAGTTGCGTAACTCATAAAATTGAGTATAATAAAATTAAAGTCAAAGATAGTCAAAGTCAAAAGAGGAGGAGGGAAAATGAGGAATATCTCTGATGTAATAGAGGAATATTTGAAAGAGGTTCTGAATAAGAACCAGCAAAAGACAATTGAAATTAAGCGCAGTGAAATAGCTGATCAATTTCAATGTGTGCCTTCTCAGATTAATTATGTGATTAAAACTCGATTTACTGTGGAAAAAGGTTATATAGTAGAAAGTAAGCGTGGCGGTGGCGGATATATTCGTATTAGCCGTATCCAGCATCGCAAGGAATCGGATATGATTGAAGAGATTGTTGACATGATTAATCCCCTCGTTTCTCAAACAGCAGCTACGGATGTGATTGAGAGGTTATTAGAGAGTGGAATTATCACAGAGAGGGAAGCAAAACTTATGGGAAGCATTATTGACCGTGAAGTCCTCACGTTCCCTCTTCCTCTGCGTGATGAAGTCCGTTCTCGAATGATGACGGCTATGCTCTTCACTCTAAAGTATAAAAGCTGAATTGGAAGGGAGAGAGCGTTATGGAATGCCAGGAGTGTCACCAAAGGAAAGCTACGGTACATTTAACTCAGGTAATTAATGGTCAAAAAACAGAAGTTCACGTTTGTGAACATTGTGCTAAAGATAAAGGTTATATGAGTTACGGAGAAGAAAATTTTTCTCTCAGTAACCTTTTGTCAGGACTATTCCATTCTGAAAGTCCATCTACTTTTAAAGGAAAACAAGCTCACACCCAGCAGCAAACTCCTCAGTTGCAATGCCCTACCTGCGGAATGACTTATCAGGAATTTGCGCGAATTGGGAAATTTGGGTGCGGGAATTGTTATGAAACATTTGACGAACGCTTGAACCCTGTTTTGAGAAGGGTTCACAGCGGAAATACTACTCATGACGGTAAGATTCCAAAGCGTGAAGGCGGCCAACTTCATTTAAAAAGAGAGCTGGATGAACACAAATCTAATCTTCGACAATTAATTGAGCAGGAAGAATTCGAGGAAGCAGCGAAAGTTAGAGATAAGATCCGAACTTTGGAAAACCGATTTCATGAGGAGGAGGATGGTGAGCAATAATGTCATTGCAGCAATTTATGAATGAGGCTCTTAGTCCTTGGATGAAGCAGGATGGGCCTGACAGTGATATTGTATTAAGCAGCCGCATTCGACTGGCTCGAAATTTTTCCAGTTCTCCATTCCCGTTGATCGCTTCTGATGAGACTTTGGAAAAAGTTCTGGATTTCTTTAAAGAGGAATATAAAGGTCAATCCTTCCGCGATTACAAAGGCTTTGAGATAGTCCAAATGAATGATCTTGAGCCTGTGGAAAAAAGGGTGCTGGTTGAAAAGCATCTTATTAGTCCACATTTGGCGGAGAAACCTAAGCATTCAGCTGCTTTGATATCAGAAAATGAGCAGGTTTCCATTATGATTAACGAGGAAGACCACATACGATTGCAGTTGTATTTTCCTGGTTTTCAATTGGATAGAGCTCTGGAACAGGCCTCCCAGCTGGATGATTGGCTTGAAGAAAAAATCAACTATGCTTTTGACGAAAAAAGAGGTTATTTAACAGCCTGTCCAACTAATGTCGGCACGGGCATGAGGGCTTCCGTGATGATGCACCTTCCTGCCTTATCCATGACCCAGCAAATTAATCATATGACCCCGGCAATTAACCAGCTTGGACTTGTTGTTAGAGGAATATACGGTGAAGGAAGCGAGGCTCTTGGAAACATCTATCAGATTTCCAACCAGATTACGCTTGGAAAATCAGAGCAGGACATTGTAGAAGATCTGCATAGTGTAGTAAAACAATTAATTGATCAGGAAAGACGAGCCCGTGAGGCGTTAATAAGCCGATCAGGAGTTCAACTGGAGGATCGTATATTTCGCTCTTACGGTGTTTTAAAGCACAGCCGTATCATAGAGTCTAAAGAGGCTGCCAAGTGTTTATCTGATTTGAGGCTTGGAATTGATCTTAAACTTATTGACCATATTCCAAGAACTATTTTAAATGAGCTGATGATTTTAACTCAGCCCGGGTTTTTGCAACAATATGCTAAAGCCTCTCTAAATCCAGATGAGCGTGATGTACGCAGAGCTTCACTAATTAGAGAACGACTTCAATTAGAAAATGAAGAATAAACGTTAGGAGGGAATGTCCATGATGTTTGGGCGTTTTACAGAAAGAGCTCAGAAAGTACTTGCACTTGCACAAGAAGAAGCTGTTCGTTTAGGACACAATAACATCGGCACAGAGCATATTCTGCTTGGTTTAGTAAGTGAAGGAGAAGGAATAGCGGCTAAATCATTAACCGCATTAGGTCTGGAAGCTTCAAAAATTCAGCAGGAAGTAGAAAAACTGATTGGAAAAGGGGAGAAGGTTTCCCAAACCATTCACTATACTCCCCGCGCCAAGAAAGTTATCGAATTATCCATGGATGAAGCACGTAAACTTGGTCATTCATATGTAGGAACAGAACACATTCTTCTCGGCTTAATCCGTGAAGGAGAAGGGGTAGCTGCCCGAGTGCTTAATAACCTCGGTGTAAGTCTGAATAAAGCACGTCAGCAAGTGTTGCAGCTTCTTGGCAATAATGAGTCCACCGGCGGTCAAAATCGTCGTGGAGGCGGCTCTGGAGGCCAGGCAGCCAGTGCGAATACACCAACCCTTGACTCGCTGGCTCGAGACTTAACGACAATTGCTAAAGAAGGCAATATAGATCCCGTTATTGGAAGAGGCAAAGAGATTGAACGAGTTATTCAGGTTCTCAGCCGTCGTACCAAAAATAATCCGGTACTTGTAGGTGAACCTGGTGTAGGTAAAACAGCCATCGCAGAGGGTCTTGCCCAGCAGATTATAAATAATGAAATACCTGAGATTCTTCGTGATAAACGGGTAATGACCCTGGATATGGGAACCGTGGTTGCGGGCACAAAATACCGCGGTGAATTCGAAGACCGTTTGAAAAAAGTGATGGAAGAAATTCGCCAGGCCGGTAATATCATTCTATTTATTGATGAGCTGCATACCTTAATTGGTGCAGGTGGTGCAGAAGGCGCCATTGACGCTTCCAACATTCTGAAGCCGTCACTTGCCCGTGGAGAACTACAATGTATCGGTGCAACTACTATTGATGAATATCGTAAGTATATTGAAAAAGATGCTGCACTTGAACGTCGTTTCCAGCCTATCCAAGTAGATGAACCAACCTTGGATGAATCAGTGCAAATCCTTCAAGGTCTGCGGGATCGTTATGAAGCACACCACAGAGTAACTATACCGGATGACTCTATTGAGTCTGCTGTTCGTTTTTCAGACCGTTATATTACAGATCGTTTCCTTCCAGACAAAGCGATCGATCTAATTGATGAAGCAGCATCAAAAGTTCGTCTGCGTTCTTATACAGCTCCGCCGAACCTAAAAGAACTTGAACAAAAGCTTGAAGAAGTTCGTAAGGAAAAAGATGCAGCTGTTCAAAGCCAGGAATTTGAAAAAGCGGCTTCTCTGAGAGACAGTGAACAGCGTTTACGCGATGAACTGGAAGAAACGAAAGATGAATGGAAAGAAAAACAAGGGCAAGAGGATTCAGAAGTTACGGTAGAAGATATTGCTTCTGTCGTATCCACTTGGACTGGAGTTCCTGTATCCAAAATGACGAAAGATGAAAGTGAACGTCTTCTTCAACTGGAAGACACGCTTCATAACCGTGTTATTGGCCAGGACGAAGCTGTTAAATCAATATCTAAAGCTATTCGTCGTGCAAGGGCAGGTCTAAAAGATCCGAAACGCCCAATTGGTTCCTTCATTTTCCTAGGACCAACCGGAGTAGGTAAAACTGAATTGGCTCGTGCGCTGGCAGAAAGCATGTTTGGTGAAGAGGACGCTATGATCCGTATAGACATGTCTGAATATATGGAAAAACACAGCACCTCCAGACTGGTAGGTTCGCCTCCTGGCTATGTAGGTTACGAAGAGGGCGGTCAACTGACTGAAAAAGTCCGTAACAAACCGTACTCTGTTGTACTCTTAGACGAAGTAGAAAAAGCACACCCTGAAGTATTTAACATTCTGCTTCAAGTGTTGGAAGATGGCCGTTTAACCGATTCTAAAGGACGCGTGGTAGACTTCCGTAACACCGTTCTGATTATGACCTCAAACGTAGGTGCACAGGAGCTGAAAAGTAATAAATACGTTGGCTTCAGCATGGATGACTCGAATCAGAGCTATAAAGACATGAAATCTAAAGTTACGGATGAACTGAAGAAAGCGTTCCGTCCAGAATTCCTAAACCGTATTGATGAAACCATAGTTTTCCATTCACTAGAAAGAAAACACATGAAAGACATTGTAACTTTGATGGCAGAAGAGTTGAGAAAACGTCTGCAGGAGCAGGAAATCAACTTCACCTTATCTGATAAAGCTATTGAGCATATTGCAGAAACAGGATTCGACCCTGAATACGGAGCACGCCCACTGCGCCGCTCTATTCAGAAAAACGTTGAAGATCTTCTATCTGAAGAGTTGCTAAAAGAGAATATTGCTAAAGGTCAATCCGTGAAAATTGACTTGAATGACAATAATGAATTCGTCGTTTATACGGAACAGGAATCTACAAACTAAATAAATCATAGCTATTAAGTGCTAAATTTAAAAATCGGAAGGCGTTTGCCTTCCGGTTTTTTTCTTATTCCTATATGCTTTTAGTAAGAGGAAATTAATCTAATTGATATGACTGTGAAACTTTTTCACAATCATAATCGTATAAACTAAAGGGAAGGGGCGTTTAATCTTGGCAAAAAGAAAGACAAAGTTTGTTTGCCAGGAATGTGGTTATGAAACAGCGAAATGGATGGGCAAATGTCCAGGGTGTCAACAATGGAATACGCTTGTTGAAGAAGTGAGTGCTCCAAGTACAAATTCCCGCCATGTGTTTCAGACTAGTTCCACTTCCACAAAAACAAAACCAGAAAAGATAAATTCCATAAAATCAGAGAAAGAACCGCGTCTCCCCACTGATATGCCAGAGTTTAACCGTGTACTTGGAGGAGGAATCGTAGCCGGATCCCTGGTTTTAATTGGCGGAGATCCGGGGATAGGGAAATCAACATTATTACTTCAGGTATCGGCTCAGATTGCCAATAAAGATAAGCCTGTTCTTTATATATCTGGTGAAGAGTCTTCAAGACAGACAAAGTTAAGGGCAGAGCGGTTAAATATAACCTCAGATGAACTCTATGTATTATCTGAAACAAATTTGCAGGATGTCATTAACCAAATTGAAGCTATAGAGCCAGAATTTGTTGTGATTGATTCCATTCAGACCATTTTCAAGGAAGATGTCACATCTGCTCCAGGGAGCGTATCTCAAGTAAGGGAATGCACCAGTCAATTAATGAGAATAGCCAAAAACAAAGGTATTCCAATTTTTATTGTAGGGCATGTTACTAAGGAAGGTTCTATAGCGGGACCTAGACTTCTTGAGCATATGGTGGACGCTGTTTTATATTTCGAAGGGGAAAGACACCATACGTTCCGAATACTCAGAAGTGTAAAAAACCGTTTTGGAAGTACACACGAGATGGGCATTTTTGAAATGAAAGAACAAGGTTTAGTCGAGGTATTAAACCCATCTGAAATTTTTCTGGAAGAAAGGTCTCAGGGAGCGGCAGGTTCCGTTGTAGTTGCATCTATGGAAGGTACACGTCCTGTACTCGTAGAAATACAGTCTCTAATATCTCCTACTGCCTACGGAAATCCAAGAAGAATGGCTACGGGGCTGGATAACAACCGTGTCCCATTACTCATGGCCGTTTTAGAAAAGCGGGCTGGTCTCCTCTTACAAAATCAGGATGCTTATGTGAAAGTAGCAGGGGGAGTGAAGCTGGATGAGCCTGCGATCGATTTGGCGGTTGCCTTAAGCATTGCTTCGAGCTTTAGAGATCAAGTTTCTAAGGCTGAAGATGTAGTGGTTGGAGAAGTCGGCCTGACAGGAGAGGTTCGCCGTGTTGCTCGTATTGAACAACGTGTGCAGGAAGCTGCAAAGTTAGGGTTCAAGCGTGTAATTATTCCTAAGAAAAACCTGGATGGATGGAAGCCTTCTTCTTCGATCGAAGTGATAGGGGTAAGTACGGTACAGGAAGCTATGAAGGTTACATTGGGGGACGCATAAATGGAATGGCATGATATGAAAGAGAATGGAATTGGAGAAATTTTGAAGCTTGTGGCTCCAGGCACGCCGCTTCGTGATGGTATCGACAATGTGCTGCGGGCTAATACGGGAGGATTAATCGTCCTTGGTTATGATGAGGTCATTCGGGATTTGGTGGATGGCGGATTTAATATACAATCTGATTTCACCCCCGCCCACTTATATGAGCTGGCTAAGATGGACGGAGCCCTAATTCTAAACGATGAAGCTACCAAAATACTTTATGCGAATGCGCAGCTGATGCCCGACCCGGATATTCTCTCTACAGAAACTGGGATGCGCCATCGGACGGCTGAGCGTGTAGCGAAGCAGACAGGATCCTTAGTTATTGCCATATCACAGCGGAGAAATGTTATCACCCTGTATAAAGGGTCTCTGCGGTATTCATTGAAGGACATTGGCGTAATATTAACAAAAGCTAATCAGGCAATTCAGACGTTGGAGAAATACAAAAATGTACTGGATCAGTCCATAACCAACCTCGGTGCAATGGAATTTGAAAACATGGTTTCCTTTTCTGAAGTCATTCAAGTGGTGCATCGGGTGGAAATGGTGCTTCGTACGAAAACAGAAATTCTCAACTATGTGAATGAACTCGGAACAGAAGGACGTTTAATTCAACTGCAGATGACAGAACTGGTATCAAATATTGAAGAAGAGGCTGCTTTACTCTTGAAAGATTACAGTAAGCGTCCAGACTACGAACCATACTATATTCTAAGAAAAATGCAGGAAGTAACAAATCCGGAGTTGTTGTCAGATGAACAGGTGCTCAAGCTGTTAGGGTATTCTCCTAATACGAAGATGTCGGATCCGCTTCACCCTAGAGGTTACAGGATTTTAAGCCGTATTCCCCGTCTTCCGCCTTTAATTATTGAGCATTTAGTAGAAAAGTTTGGAACCCTGGACGATATGATTCAGGCTTCTCAAAAGGATCTGGTAGGTGTAGATGGTGTAGGAGAGATAAGGGCGACGAAAATCCGGGATGGTTTAGAACGGATCCAGGAGCAGCTATTTGTAGATCGCCATATATGATTCTATTGACTTATTTACTATGAATATGATATGATAAATCGTTTCGGATATTGACTTTTTTTGGAAACTATGCTATTTTATAAAGCATCATTCCTCTTATTACACGGTTATTAGGTGTGAGGTTTGGTCATACTGTGAGTGAGGAGGTGGATACAAGTGCTTAAACGAATTGTACAGTTGTTTATTGTCATAACCGGTGGAACGATCGGTTACCTCTATTTTCCAGAATTGTTTACAGCCATGGGACTCACTTGGCAGAATTGGATGCAAGCAGTTTTAGGGGCCGTACTTGGAGCACTTATTTTATTTTTATTAACATTTTGGATCGTGGATTATATAGTAGATTTTCTTAGATGGATTGAGGATACTTTGGTCCGGGCGCCTGTCGCCGATCTATTATTCGGCAGCCTTGGGTTAATTGTTGGTCTGATCGTTGCCTATCTAGTCAATATCCCGGTGCAAGATATTCAAATTCAAGTGGTTAATCAGGTGGTGCCGATTTTCTTAACCTTTTTACTGGGTTACTTCGGTTTCCAGGTGGGATTCAAACGGAAGGACGAGTTCCTCAATATGGTTTCGAAAAAAGAAAAAGCCGATGAAGGAGCTTCTTCATCTCCTGCGCCTGCAGGAGTAGACAGTTCATTAATTCCAAAAGAAAAAATTCTGGATACGAGCGTGATTATTGATGGCCGTATTGCAGATATTTGTGAGACTCATTTCCTTGAAGGCACAATTGTGATTCCTCAGTTCGTCCTGGAAGAGCTACAGCATATTGCAGATTCTTCTGATGGATTGAAAAGGAACCGCGGTCGGCGCGGACTTGATATTTTGAACCGTCTTCAGAAAGACCTCCCAGTCAATGTGGAAATCTATGAGGGAGATTTTGAAGATATTCAGGAAGTGGATAGTAAACTGGTTAAACTGGCTAAGGTTATGAATGGAATTGTTGTTACGAATGACTTTAATTTAAATAAAGTATGTGAATTTCAAAATGTCCAAGTATTGAATATTAACGACCTTGCCAATGCAGTGAAACCAGTCGTACTTCCTGGTGAAGAAATGAGTATTCAGGTGATCAAAGATGGCAAGGAACAAAATCAGGGTGTAGCCTATTTAGATGATGGCACGATGATCGTAGTAGAAGAAGGAAAAAGTTATATTGGAAAGACAATTGAAGTGGTCGTTACCAGCGTCCTTCAGACATCTGCCGGACGAATGATCTTTGCTAAACCGAAATCACTTGAAAAAGCCCTTTAAAAACGGTATAAACAAATAGAGACTAACAAAAGTGATAACCGGTGAGTTATCGCTTTTGTTATTTACAGAGATAGTTATAGTGGTTATTTTATGGTTTAAACCAGTTTAGGATGGATACTATGATAAATTATACGGCAGTGGTACTTGCAGCAGGACAGGGCAAGCGCATGCTGGCTGGTAAAAATAAGCAGTTTCTAAAAATAGAAGATCAACCGTTAATATTACATACACTCTCCGTTTTTGCTAAAGACGAATGGTGTTCTGAAATCGTTCTAGTGACTAATCCAAAGGAAAGACAACAGATGGAAGAACTCCTTCAAGCGTTTTCTTTAAATAAAGAGATTCAGCTGGTAGATGGGGGAGCAGAGAGGCAGGATAGTGTGTTTGCGGGATTAAAGGCCGTAATTAATACCACTCTGCCCGTGTTTATCCATGACGGAGCACGTCCATTTGTGAAACAAGAGCTCTTGCACGAATTGGCGGAGCGTACGATTGAAAAGCATGCCGCTCTACTAGCGGTCCCTGTAACGGATACGATCAAACAGAAGAATGATCAATTACTGAGCACATTGGACCGAAAGACTCTATGGGCAGCCCAGACACCCCAAAGCTTCACTTTTTCGTTGATCTATAAAGCGCATCAAAAAGCACAGGAGAGCGGATACTATGGGACGGATGATGCTTCCTTAGTCGAGATCCTGGGAGAAGAAGTGGCTATTGTCGAGGGAAGCTATGATAACATCAAACTAACGACGCCAGAGGACTTACATAAAGCAGAGTCTTATATACAAAACCAGCGTAAAGGAAAGGAAGTGGAGAATCCTATGTTCCGAATTGGTCAAGGTTTTGATGTACACCAACTGACGGAAGGACGTAAATGCATCATTGGGGGAGTTGAGATTCCTCACGAAAAAGGACTTCTTGGGCACTCGGATGCTGATGTTCTTCTTCATACCATTGCCGATGCCTGTTTAGGTGCAATTGGAGAAGGAGATATCGGCAAACACTTTCCTGATACAGATCCTGAATATAAGAACGCCGATTCTGGTATGCTTCTGCAGCATGTCTGGAAATTTGTAAAAGCCCAGGGGTATGAACTCGGAAATGTCGATTGTACGGTCATTGCGCAAGCCCCTAAAATGGCTCCCTATATTGAGGAGATCCGTGAGAGTATAGCTTCTTTATTGGACGCGGAGACGAAACAGATTAATGTAAAAGCTACTACCACTGAAAAACTAGGTTTTACTGGAAGGAAGGAAGGAATCGCGGCTCAAGCCGTCGTTCTTTTGCAAAAAGATCAACAAGCCTGACAAAAAAATGATAAAATAAAACTGGAAAAAAGGAACGGTAACGAAAGGAGTACAATTATGTCGAATGAAGTTCGAGTACGTTATGCACCCAGCCCGACCGGCCATCTTCACATTGGGAACGCAAGAACGGCCCTGTTCAACTATTTGTTTGCAAGAAATGCGGGAGGAAAAATGGTGATCCGCATTGAGGATACAGATGAAAAGCGAAATGTAGAAGGCGGAGAACAAAGTCAACTTAACTATTTACGCTGGCTTGGAATTGATTGGGATGAAAGCCCGGATAAGGGCGGGGAATATGGACCTTATCGCCAAATGGAGCGCCTGGATCTTTACCAAAAATATGTAGATGATCTGCTTGAGCGCGGCCTGGCATATAAATGTTATATGACAGCAGAAGAGCTGGAAGCAGAACGAGAAGCACAAATTGCACGTGGAGAAGCACCAAAGTATTCAGGGGCTCATCGTGACTTAAGCCAGGAGCAGATTGAACAGTTTGAGGCAGAGGGACGCGAACCAAGTATTCGCCTGCGTGTACCGGAAAACCATACGTACACGTTTAACGATATCGTCCGTGAAAACATCACGTTCGAATCCGGTGATTTTGGGGACTGGGTTATTGTAAAGAAAAGCGGAACACCAACCTACAACTTTGCCGTTGCTGTAGATGATTATCTAATGGCTATCACTCATGTACTACGCGGGGAAGAGCACATCTCAAACACACCTAAGCAAATGATGGTATATGAAGCTTTTGGATGGGAGCCGCCTAAGTTTGGGCATATGACACTCATTCTGAATGAAAATCGTAAAAAGCTAAGCAAGCGTGATGAACACATTCTGCAGTTCATTGAGCAGTATAAGAATTTAGGGTATCTACCAGAATCATTATTTAATTTTATTACGTTGCTTGGCTGGTCACCGGTAGGCGAAGAGGAAATCTTCACTCAGGATAAACTGATTGAAATATTCGATGCGGAACGTCTCTCTACTTCACCAGCGGTTTTTGACCCTGCAAAACTGAAGTGGATGAACAACCAGTATATTAAATCAGCTGAGTTTGATCGTGTAGTAGATTTAACTCTCCCTCATCTCATCGAAGCGGGACGTGTTTCAGAGAATATGAGTACTTCCGACCGGGAGTGGGTTCATGAATTAATTGCTCTCTACCAGGAACAATTGGATTATGGCGCGCAAATTGTAGAGCTTACGGAATTATTCTTCAAACAAGAAATACAATATGATGAGAACGCTATGGAAGTGCTGGAAGGCGAGCAAGTGCCGGAAGTGCTTGATACGTTCAAGAAAAAGCTGAATGAACTGGAAGAATTCACACCAGAAGCGATCAAGAAACAGGTCAAAGCTGTACAGAAAGAAACCGGCCATAAAGGGAAGAAGCTTTTCATGCCAATTCGTGTAGCTACTACCGGCCAAACACACGGTCCTGAACTGCCCAACGCTATTCACCTGCTTGGTCTGGAAACCGTCAATGTCCGTCTGGATGATGTATTAAATAAGCTTCAAGGCTAAACTTTTCACAAATGACCTCTTATGTCATATAGTAGAGATACCAATAAGAAACGTTGATGAGGAGAAGTAGAAGAGGTTTCCCATACACAGAGAAAATCACCCCCCGGCTGAAAGTGATTATTTGGGACCGCTTTGAAATGCACCTCTGAGTCTTCTGCCGAAACAAGTAGGCTGAAGCGGTTACCTTCCGTTAGCAAGGCTGAAGAGGGGAATCAATTTTTCCCAAGCAGAGTGGAACCACGCGGAACGCGTCTCTGTGCCATTAGGGCACGGAGGCGCGTTTTTTGTAGCTTGATTCCCACTATTGGTTAACAAAGGAGGAGAGCAAATGGGGCTTTTTAAGATGTTTAAGGAAGATGTGGATGTCGTTTTTGATCAAGATCCTGCTGCTCGTTCTTACGTTGAAGTCATTTTAACGTATTCAGGATTGCACTCTATCTGGGCCCACCGGATTGCCCACGCATTCTATAAAAAGAAATTTTTCTTTCTGGCCAGAGTGATTTCCCAATTAAGCCGCTTCTTTACCGGGATAGAAATTCACCCCGGGGCCAAAATCGGCCGCCGTTTCTTCATTGATCACGGGATGGGAGTGGTCATAGGGGAAACCTGTGAAATAGGAGATAATGTTACTTTGTTTCAAGGCGTCACGCTCGGCGGTACAGGTAAGGAAAAAGGGAAGCGTCACCCAACATTACTGGATAATTCCCTGGTAGCTACAGGAGCCAAGGTTCTGGGATCTATCACAATTGGAGAAAATTCTAAAGTAGGGGCGGGATCAGTCGTCCTCCATGATGTGCCTCACAATTCAACCGTAGTTGGAATACCGGGCCACGTGGTCGTGCAGGACGGGAAGAAAGTACAGCAGAAAGATCTCGATCATCATAAGCTGCCCGATCCGGTTTATGATCGTATCAACCAGTTAGAAAAGGAGATTAAGCAGTTACAAGAGGAAGTAAAAGAAGCTAAAGGAGTGAACTAGCATGAGTATTCATATATATAACACGCTGACAAGAAAAAAAGAACCATTCCGGCCTTTGGAAGAGGGTAAAGTAAAGATGTATGTGTGCGGCCCAACGGTTTATAACTATATCCATATTGGCAATGCCCGCCCTGCTATTGTTTTTGATACGGTACGCAGATATTTCGAATATCGTGGCTACGACGTACACTACGTGCTGAACTTTACAGATGTAGATGACAAACTTATCAAAGCGGCTAATGAGTTAGGGGAAGAGGTTCCTGACATTGCCAACCGTTTTATAGATGCCTATAAAGAAGATGTAGGCGCACTTGGCGTAAAAGAAGCGGTGGACCATCCGCGCGTAACTGAAAACATGGAGGAAATCATTGATTTTGTAAAAGGGCTGATTGATAAAGGGTACGCCTATGAAGCAAAAGGGGATGTGTATTTCAGAACTCGCTCCTTTGATAATTATGGGAAGCTTTCCCATCAGTCCGTTAATGAACTGAGATCTGGTGCTCGCATAGAGGTGGGAGACAAAAAGGAAGACCCGCTTGATTTTACACTATGGAAGGAAGCCAAGCCAGACGAAATATCATGGGAAAGTCCTTGGGGGAATGGACGTCCGGGGTGGCACATTGAATGTTCCGCTATGGCTAAAAAGTATTTAGGGGAGACCATCGATATTCATGCCGGCGGCCAAGATTTAACTTTCCCTCACCACGAAAATGAAATCGCCCAGTCAGAAGCACATAATGACCAGTCGTTTGCGCGTTACTGGATGCACAACGGGTATATTAATATTGAAAATGAAAAGATGTCTAAATCCCTTGGGAATTTCATTCTTGCTCACGATCTTGTGAAAAAGCATGACCCTCAGGTTATTCGCTTCTTTATGCTCAGTGTTCAATACCGTCACCCTATTAATTTCAGTGATGAATTATTAAAAGGTGCGAAAAGCAGTTTTGACCGGATTCGTAATGCATATGAAAATTTAAAGCATCGTAAATCTGCCAGCATGAACCTTCAAAATGATTCGGATCGCTGGATTAAGGAAATAGAAGCTCACAAGGAGCAGTTTATTCAAGAAATGGATGATGATTTTAATACGGCAAACGCCATTTCTGTTTTATTTGACCTTACCAAATCAGCTAATCTTTACCTTCAGGAAGAACAAACCCATACAATTGTGCTTGAGGCTTATGAAGATACGTTGAAAGAACTGATGATGGTACTTGGTCTTGAGATTGAAACCCAGTCAGAATTGCTGGATGAAGAGGTCGATGCGCTGATTGAAGAACGGAAGCAGGCAAGAAAAGATCGTAATTTTGAAAGAGCCGATCAGATACGTGATGAGTTAAAAGACAGAAATATTATGTTGGAAGACACTTCCCAGGGTACACGCTGGAAGCGAGGCTGATCCCATGACCATGAACGATGTGAAACAAATGAAAAGCCTGGCGCTTGCCTACATGGGAGACTCTGTCTATGAGTTGTATGTAAGGAAGCACCTTTTAGAAAGTGGAAAAATACAACCTCAACGGCTGCATAAAGCAGCCGTGAAATTCGTATCTGCTGTTTCCCAGGCGAGGGCGGTAGGCCACTGGCAGGAAGAAGATTTATTGACAGAAGAAGAACAAGCCGTGCTAAGACGAGGGAGAAATGCCAAGTCTGGGTCTGTACCTAAGAGCACCAATGTACAAACTTATCGTTATTCGACTGGCTTTGAAGCGGTTCTTGGTTTTCTTTATTTATCTGGAAAGACCGAGCGGCTGGAAGATTTAATCGAACAGACGATCCAATTTGTAGAAGAAAGGGGTGGAGATGATGAATAACGAATGGATTATAGGAAAGAACCCAGTGCAGGAAGCCCTGAAATCAGGAAGAGCTATTAATAAAGTGATAGTGTCCGAGCAGCTTCAACACCAGGCCTATAAAAAACTGGAACAGGCAGCTAAAGAGAATGGGGTCATTGTACAGAAAGTCCCGAAAAAGAAGATTGATCAGCTCGTCGAGGGCAATCATCAGGGTGTAGCGGCTTCGGTGGCCGCTTATGAATACAGTGACCTTGAGGATTTGTTTGCTAAAGCTGAAGAAAAAGGGGAACCGCCTTTTTTCATCATTTGCGATGAAATCGAAGATCCTCATAATCTGGGGTCGATTTTAAGAACTGCGGATGCGAGCGGAGCACACGGCGTGATTATACCAAAACGACGCTCAGTGGCTCTTACCTCTACGGTGGCTAAAACGTCTACCGGAGCTATTGAGTATATTCCGGTAGCTAGAGTAACCAATCTTGCGAGAACGATCGACGAATTGAAAGAAAGGTTTGTGTGGGTCGTCGGAACAGACGCAGATGGTACGGAAGATTACCGACGGCTGGATGGAAATATGCCGATCGCGCTTGTGATTGGAAGCGAGGGGCGAGGAATGAGCCGTCTGACAAAAGACAAATGTGATTGGACCGTAAGTCTTCCCATGGCTGGTAAAGTGACCTCTCTGAATGCATCCGTTGCTGCTTCTTTATTAATGTACGAAGTGTATAGAAAGCGCCGCCCTGTCGGTGAGTAATAATGAATGTTCTAATAGTGGATGGCTACAACATGATTGGGGCCTGGCCGGAATTGAAAAGATTAAAAGAACAAGATTTTGGTCAGGCAAGGGATCTTTTAATTGAAATGATGGCCGAGTACCAGTCCTATACCGGGGACCGGATCATCGTGATCTTTGATGCTTATCATGTCCGGGGTGTTGCCAAAAAACAAAAAAATTACAAAGTGGAAGTTATTTTTACGAAAGAAAATGAAACAGCGGATGAACGGATTGAAAAGCTCGCGGGAGAACTAAATGATGTCCGAACTCAAGTTTATGTAGCGACCTCGGATTATGCCGAACAGCGAACAATTTTTGGACAAGGAGCCTTTCGAAAGTCTGCCAGAGAGCTGTATATTGAAGTGAAAAATATTGAAAAACAAATTAAAAAAGATGTCGAAACTCAGAACCAGGTCCAGTACCAGCCTAAGATACCAATGAATAAGGAAGTAAGAGAACTCTTTGAAAAGTGGCGCCGAGGAGATAAATAATTCTGACAACTTGTTGACGCTTTTGAAACGCTTACTGTATAATATTGCTATATTGAGGCAGCACGGTCGGGGGGATCCTGAGTGAGCATCATTCAAACGGAGAAAGACATCAACGAGTTGGATCTTAGCAAACTTGATGACGAAGTAATCATCGAACGAATTAATCAAGGAGAGGTCCAATCTCTTGATTATTTAATTAATAAGTATAAGAATTTCGTTCGCGCAAAAGCCCGAACGTATTTTCTTATTGGTGCAGATCGTGAAGATATTGTGCAAGAAGGAATGATCGGTCTTTACAAGGCGATACGAGATTACCAGGAAGGTAAGTTATCTTCATTTAAAGCTTTCGCAGAGTTATGTGTCACCCGTCAGATTATTACCGCAATCAAAACCGCCACACGCCAAAAGCACATTCCATTGAATTCCTACGTGTCCTTAGACAAGCCTATTTACGATGAAGAATCAGATCGAACCTTGCTTGATGTAATAGCCGGTTCAAAAGCAATAGATCCTCAAGAATTAATTGTGAATAAAGAAAAGTTCTGCGATATGGAAGAGAAGATTTCTGAGCTTCTGAGTGATCTCGAGAAAAAAGTCCTTGCTCTTTATTTGGACGGGCAGTCCTATCAGGAGATTTCGGTTGAATTAAATCGACATGTTAAATCGATTGATAATGCCCTCCAACGGGTTAAAAGAAAGCTTGAAAAGTATCTGGAAGTAAGTGAAATCACACTATAAGACACAGATTGACAGTATGTTTGAAGCGTGCTACATTTGTTGAGTGTGTAAACCTCTGGTTATGAGGAGAGAACGTATGAGAAACAAAGTAGTGCTAGCCTGTACAGAATGCCAAAGTCGTAATTATAGTTCATATACAAATCGATCTAATCAATCCGACCGTCTGGAAGTTCGTAAGTTTTGTAAGAAATGTGGCAAACATACCTTACATCGCGAAACGAAATAGAGAAAGAAAGCCGGCAGGCGCAAGTTTGGGGGTATTTGCAGCATGTTTAAATTTTTTAAAAACGTAGCTCGAGAAATGCGCAAAGTGAGCTGGCCTAAGGGACAGGAACTTACGCGGTACACCATTACTGTATTAAGTACAGTTGTTTTTGTTGCCGTATTCTTTGCTATTGTGGACCTTGGGATCTCTGAGGTGCTTGAACTTATTTCTAAAGAATAGTAGAGTTGATTTTGTGCTATACTTGTAAATAGACTTACAAAAAACCCGTTCAGCGGGTTTTTTATGTTGGAGAAAAATTCTAATTTAAAATAAGGGAGGGAAGGGCAAGTATTTGTCCTGAGATAATGGAAAAAAGATGGTATGTTGTTCACACCTATTCAGGTTATGAAAACAAAGTAAGGGCGAACTTAGAGAAACGTGTTGAATCCATGGGTATGGAAGATAAGATCTTTCGCGTTCTTGTCCCTGAAGATGAAGAGACGGAAATTAAAAATGGTAAAACGAAAATTAACAAAAAGAAAGTATTTCCCGGCTACGTGCTGGCCGAGATGGTCATGACAGATGATTCGTGGTACGTGGTTCGAAATACACCAGGCGTGACCGGGTTCGTTGGTTCTACTGGTTCGGGTTCCAAGCCAATCCCTCTCCTGCCCGAAGAAGCAGAGACTGTACTAAAACGCATGGGTATGAATGAACAACCGAAAACTGAAGTTAACCTAGAAGTGAAAGAAAGTGTAAAAGTGACAGATGGACCTTTTGCTAATTTCACTGGCACGATCGAATATATTGATACAGATAAACAAAAAGTAAAAGTTCACGTCAACATGTTCGGTCGGGAAACACCGGTTGAACTGGATTTTTCTCAAATAGAAAAACTATAAAATATAATCCTACCCTTGCATTATGCATATAAAGATGCTAGAATTTTTATGTTCTATATGTGCCTCGGATAAAGAGGTGTTTTAAGCATATTGCGATGAGTGGGAGGGGTAAACCCTATTACCACATCACGGACTTTAAGGAGGTGTGTCTCGTGGCTAAAAAAGTTATTAAAGTTGTAAAACTTCAGATCCCTGCAGGGAAAGCAAACCCAGCACCACCGGTAGGACCTGCACTAGGTCAAGCTGGTATTAATATCATGGGTTTCTGTAAGGAGTTCAACGCTCGTACGCAAGATCAAGCGGGTATGATTATTCCGGTTGAAATTACGGTATTTGAAGACCGTTCATTTACATTTGTTACCAAAACTCCACCAGCTGCTGTTCTTCTTAAGAAAGCGGCAGGTATCGAATCCGGTTCTGGTGAGCCGAACCGTAACAAGGTAGCTTCTGTCAATCGCGATCAAGTTCGCGAAATTGCGGAAACAAAAATGCCTGACTTAAACGCTGCTGACGTTGAGGCTGCAATGCGCATGGTTGAAGGTACTGCGCTAAGCATGGGAATTACAGTTGAAGACTAATCCCACAACGTCACTCTGATGGAGTTAAAGGTTGCGAAATAGGAGTCCGACTTCTTTCGCAACCTTTATTCGTGGGAGGTTAATCCGTTAAAACCACAACAAGGAGGAAATTAAAATGGCTAAAAAAAGTAAAAGACAACAAGAACTTCAAAAACTTGTTGATCGTACGAAATCTTATAATGTACAAGAAGCAATCGATCTTGTAAAAGAGACGTCTAAAGCGAACTTTGATGAAACAGTTGAAGCGGCATTCCGTCTAGGCGTTGATCCTAAGAAAGCGGATCAGCAAATTCGCGGAGCTATGGTGCTTCCACACGGTACGGGTAAATCCCAGCGTGTTCTTGTTTTCGCTAAAGGTGATAAAGCGAAAGAAGCAGAAGAAGCAGGTGCTGACTACGTAGGTGAACAAGACCTGATTAATAGCATTAATCAAGGCTGGTTCGATTTTGATGTAGTCGTTGCCACTCCTGACATGATGGCTGAAGTAGGTAAGCTGGGCCGAGTACTAGGACCAAAAGGTCTTATGCCAAACCCTAAAACAGGCACTGTGACGTTTGAAGTAGAAAAAGCAGTTAATGAAATCAAGGCTGGTAAAGTTGAATACCGCGTTGATAAAGCTGCTAACATCCACGTTCCAATCGGAAAAGCTTCTTTCGACAAACAAAAGCTTGCGGAAAACTTCGAAGCTATTACAGATGCTCTAGTAAAAGCTAAGCCTCAAGCATCAAAAGGAACTTATATGCGTAATGCTGCTGTTTCATCAACGATGGGTCCTGGAATCAAAGTTGATGTTTCCAATTTCGCTAAATAATAAAATTTAGTATTGACTTATCGTCCCTAATTAAATTATAATTAGGGACGTTGTATAAATGAATACGTTATACCGTAGACAGTAGGTGCGGATGCAACTCCGCTTAATTTCCTGCCGAGGTGTGTGAATAAGCAGGACAGCGCTAAAAACGCCCTGTTCTCTCATACGTACCTCCATGTCTGCATGGAGGTACTTTTTTGTGAAACCTTCCGGAACGGTATGATGAAAAGTCAATAGGAGGTGGAAAGATGAGCAGTATTATTGAACAGAAACAGCAAATTGTTAATGAATTGGCTGACAAGTTCCGCAATAGTAAATCTGCTGTATTGGTAGATTACCGCGGTCTTGATGTTGCAGAAGTAACAGAGCTTCGTTCACAACTTCGTGAAGCGGGCGTTGATTTCAAAGTGTATAAAAACACAATGACTCGCCGTGCTACAGAAGCAGTTGAACTAAGTGAACTTCATGAAGTTCTTCAAGGACCAACTGCCCTTGCGTTCCATGAAGATGACGCTGTAGCTCCAGCAAAAATTCTAAACAATTTCGCTAAAGATCACGATAACCTTGAAATTAAAGGTGGCGTAATTGAAGGACAAGTTGCAACTCTTGAACAGCTTCAGGAACTTGCCAACATCCCAAGCTACGAAGGTCTTGTATCTATGTTCCTAAGCGTACTACAAGCTCCTGTTCGAAACTTCGCATATGCTACAAAAGCTATTGCGGATCAGAAAGAAGAAGAAAGCGCGTAAATCTCGCGTTCGACTAAACTATAACCTTTAAAAATAATAAGGAGGAAATTTCTCATGTCTAACGAACAAATTATCGAAGCGATTAAAGAAATGTCTGTTCTTGAGCTTAACGACCTAGTTAAAGCAATTGAAGAAGAATTTGGTGTATCAGCTGCAGCCCCAGTTGCTGCCGGCGGTGCTGCTGCAGGTGCAGAAGCTGAAGAAGAGCAAACTGAATTCGACGTAGTACTAGAATCAGCTGGAAGCTCTAAGATCAAAGTTGTTAAAGCAGTACGTGAAATCACTGGTCTTGGTCTTAAAGACGCAAAAGACCTAGTTGATAACGCTCCTGGCGCAATCAAAGAAGGCGTTTCTAAAGAAGAAGCAGAAGAAATGAAATCTCAGCTTGAAGAAGCTGGCGCAACGATCGAACTTAAGTAATTGTATCTTTAAAGTAAAGCTCGCTGATCATCGGCGGGCTTTCTTTTGCTTACTAGATGAAAAGAGGGTGTTCGGATCATGTCGGAACATTACTATTCAAAGAAAACCGCCGCAAAAAGTGATGAA
Organism: Halobacillus sp.; assembly: GCF_049282395.1. Lineage (NCBI taxonomy): Bacteria > Bacillati > Bacillota > Bacilli > Caryophanales > Bacillaceae > Halobacillus > Halobacillus sp. Next base: position 20,929 of record NZ_JBAPTY010000167.1, read on the forward strand.
AAAACCTGGTCTTACACATTACGCGACCGCTTATTAACCTTTACTACAGATCACGCCGTTTTCTCAAAAGGTGAAGTGGATTTTGGGTCTCGTTTGCTTATAGACTCGTTTACAGCTCCGCCAGTGGACGGAAACTTCCTGGATCTTGGATGCGGTTATGGACCGATTGGTCTTTCCCTTGCGCTAGAGTATCCAGATCGCCAGGTTGTAATGGTGGATGTAAATGAGAGGGCTTTGAATCTTGCGGAAAAGAATGCTGCTAAGAATCAGGTTACTAATGTAGAGATTAAAGAGAGTGATCGACTCCGTCAGTTGGAAGGCCGCCAGTTTGCTGCGATACTGACCAATCCCCCTATACGTGCAGGGAAAAAGGTTGTGCACGCTATGTTCGAAGAGGCTAAGAAGGCTCTTTGTAAATCCGGTGAGCTATGGGTGGTCGTTCAAAAGAAGCAAGGGGCTCCTTCTGCTAAACAAAAAATAGAAGATTTGTTTGGAAATATTGAAGTCGTTCGCAAGGAAAAAGGCTACTATATTTTCAAAGCTCAAAAAGTTTGACTAGGGTATTTAATTATGCTAGTATTGGAAAATGCCAATGTATGCTCGTCCTGTCAAGTCTTTTTTAGGAAAATGTATAAAAAGCTTGGTAGAAGGGTAAAATGGTGAAAATTAATAAGTGAAAGTAAATGAGGTTATCTATATCAAGTCGACCCTTTTTCTTTTTTGTCTAACGTTAGAGAGAAATGAAGAATCACCATTTGCTATAGAGGCGAATGTTTAAATAGTGCTTGTGGCAAGATCAACCGCAAGCCTGTTCGGCATGTCTTGCCGAACGCTTTTTTCGTTATTAAAATGCTTGATTTGAGGGGTGAATCAGTTGACAGGTCAACTAGTTCAGTATGGACGACACCGCCAGCGCAGAAGTTATGCTCGTATCAGTGAAGTTTTAGAGTTACCTAACTTAATTGAAATTCAGACGGCTTCCTACCAATGGTTCCTGGAAGAAGGTCTGAAGGAAATGTTTAAGGACATTTCTCCAATTGAAGATTTCACAGGTAACTTATCATTAGAGTTTGTAGACTACAGCCTTGGCGAACCAAAGTATCCAGTGGATGAGTCAAAAGATCGCGATGTAACATATAATGCACCACTTCGTGTGAAAGTTCGTCTCTTAAACAATGAGACAGGGGAAGTGAAAGAGCAAGAAGTATTTATGGGGGATTTCCCTCTTATGACAGACACCGGTACCTTTATTATTAATGGTGCTGAACGTGTTATCGTTTCACAGCTTGTTCGTTCTCCGAGTGTATATTACAACAAAAAGATTGATAAAAACGGCAAGAGAGGTTATACAGCTACTGTTATTCCTAACCGTGGTGCGTGGCTGGAGTTCGAAACCGATGCGAAAGACGTAGCACATGTCCGTATCGATCGTACTCGTAAATTACCAATCACCGTACTGCTGCGTGCTTTAGGATTCGGAACAGACCAGGAGATTATAGATCTTATTGGCGAAAACGAATACCTGAAAAACACGCTCGAGAAAGATAATACAGAAAATAGCGAGAAAGCGTTGCTTGAAATCTATGAGCGTCTACGCCCTGGCGAACCGCCAACAGTAGAAAATGCTAAGAGTTTACTTGTTTCTCGTTTCTTTGATCCGAAGCGCTATGATCTAGCTCGCGTCGGACGTTATAAAATGAATAAAAAGCTTCATATAAAAGATCGATTGTTTAATCAAACGCTTGCTGAAACGTTAGTAGATGAAGAAACAGGCGAAGTATTGGCAGAAAAAGGCGATAAAATTGACCGTCGTCTGCTTAATAAATTGATTCCACATTTCGATGATGAAGAAACTACCCTTAGTGAAAGATCTCTTGATCCAGTTGAGGGAGTACTTGAAGAACCGATGCGTGTACAATCGGTAAAAATTGTAGACCCAACAGATCCAGAAGGAGAACGTTCCATTAATGTGATCGGGAACGCAAACATCGACCGTGATGTAAAAAATATTACACCGGCAGATATCATTTCTTCTATCAGTTATTTCTTTAACTTACTGCATAATGTGGGTGGAACAGATGACATTGACCACTTAGGTAACCGTCGTCTTCGTTCCGTAGGTGAACTTCTGCAGAACCAATTCCGTATTGGTCTATCCCGTATGGAGCGCGTAGTACGTGAACGTATGTCGATTCAGGACACTTCATCTATTACTCCACAGCAGTTAATTAATATACGTCCAGTGATTGCTTCAATTAAAGAGTTCTTTGGCAGCTCACAGTTATCTCAGTTCATGGACCAGACTAACCCGCTAGCGGAATTAACACACAAACGTCGTCTTTCTGCTCTAGGACCGGGTGGTTTAACACGTGAGCGTGCAGGATTTGAAGTTCGTGACGTACACTACTCCCACTACGGACGTATGTGTCCAATCGAAACTCCTGAGGGACCAAACATCGGTCTGATCAACTCCTTATCTTCTTATGCGAAGGTAAATGAATTTGGGTTTATCGAAACACCTTATCGTCGAGTGGATCCTGATACTAACAAGGTAACTGCTCAATTTGATTATCTGACAGCAGATGAAGAAGATAATTATGTTGTAGCGCAGGCCAACGCCAAACTCGAAGAAGATGGTTCCTTTACTGATCCTGAAGTTATCGCTCGTTTCCGTGGTGAAAACACGGTAGTAAGCCGGGATCGCTTAGATTATATGGACGTATCACCGAAGCAGGTAGTATCGGCGGCAACTGCTTGTATTCCATTCTTGGAAAACGATGACTCTAACCGTTCTCTAATGGGTGCAAACATGCAGCGTCAGGCTGTACCATTGCTTCAGCCGGATGCTCCACTTGTAGGTACTGGAATGGAATATGTATCAGGTAAAGACTCAGGTGCTGCTGTCATCTGCCGCAACGAAGGTATCGTTGAGCGTGTAGAAGCAAAAGAAGTGTTTATACGCCGTATATCTGAAGTGGATGGTAAAGAAGTAGAAGGCGATCTTGATCGTTACCGTCTACAGAAATTCATCCGTTCCAACCAGGGAAGCTGCTATAACCAGCGTCCGATTGTTTCTAAAGGCGACCGTGTAACGAAAGGGGAAATCCTTGCTGATGGACCTTCCATGGATATGGGAGAGTTAGCACTTGGACAAAACCCACTAGTTGCATTCATGACATGGGATGGTTACAACTATGAGGACGCCATCATCATGAGTGAACGTCTGGTGAAAGATGACGTGTACACTTCTATTCATATTGAAGAATATGAATCAGAAGCCCGCGATACGAAACTCGGACCAGAAGAGATTACAAGAGACATTCCTAACGTAGGTGAAGATGCTCTTCGTGACTTAGATGAACGCGGAATTATCCGTGTAGGAGCTGAAGTTAGTGATGGAGACCTTCTTGTAGGTAAAGTTACTCCTAAAGGGGTTACGGAATTATCTGCTGAAGAACGTCTGCTCCATGCTATCTTTGGTGAAAAAGCTCGCGAAGTCCGCGACACTTCTCTTCGTGTACCTCACGGTGCAGGAGGAATTGTGCTTGATGTTAAAATCTTCAATCGTGAAGATGGAGATGAACTTCCGCCAGGAGTTAACCAGCTGATTCGCGTGTACATCGTTCAGAAGCGTAAGATATCTGAAGGTGACAAAATGGCTGGACGTCACGGAAATAAAGGTGTTATTTCTAAAATTCTTCCGGAAGAGGATATGCCATTCTTACCAGATGGAACTCCGGTAGATGTCATGTTGAACCCGCTTGGTGTACCATCTCGTATGAATATCGGACAAGTACTTGAGCTTCACTTAGGTATGGCTGCCCGTCTCCTTGGAGAAAGAGTAGCAACTCCAGTATTTGATGGTGCTCGAGAAGAAGATGTTTGGGAGACACTTGAAGAAGCAGGCATGTCCCGCGATGCGAAGACCATTTTGTATGATGGACGTACAGGGGAGCCGTTTGATAACCGTGTATCTGTTGGTGTTATGTATATGATTAAACTGGCACACATGGTTGACGACAAGCTGCACGCCCGTTCCACTGGACCTTACTCTCTTGTAACCCAGCAGCCATTGGGCGGTAAAGCTCAATTTGGTGGTCAGCGTTTCGGTGAGATGGAGGTATGGGCATTAGAAGCATATGGTGCTGCCTATACTCTTCAAGAGATTCTGACAGTGAAGTCAGATGACGTAGTCGGTCGTGTGAAAACGTATGAAGCGATTGTTAAAGGTGATAACGTTCCAGAACCAGGCGTACCTGAATCCTTTAAAGTTCTAATTAAAGAGCTTCAAAGTTTAGGTATGGATGTGAAAATTCTTTCTGGTGATGAACAAGAAATAGAAATGCGGGATATCGAAGAAGAGCAAACGAAAGAATCCGAGAATTTAAACCTAGACGATTAATAGACGTATTGTTCCAGACACCCGTGTTCTAAGTTTAGGGTAAAACCCGGATACTGAAAGGGAGGTAGGCCCCTTGCTAGATGTAAACAACTTTGAGTATATGAAAATTGGTTTGGCTTCACCTGATAAAATCAGATCTTGGTCTTACGGTGAGGTCAAGAAGCCAGAAACAATCAATTATCGTACGCTAAAACCCGAAAAAGACGGGTTATTCTGTGAAAGAATCTTCGGTCCGCAAAAAGACTGGGAGTGCCACTGTGGTAAATACAAGCGTGTCCGTTATAAAGGTGTCGTTTGTGACCGTTGTGGTGTGGAAGTAACAAAAGCCAAAGTACGTCGTGAGCGGATGGGGCACTTGGAATTAGCTGCCCCAGTCTCCCACATTTGGTACTTTAAAGGTATTCCAAGCCGTATGGGACTTGTACTTGATATGTCCCCGCGTGCTTTGGAAGAAGTCATCTATTTTGCTGCTTATATCGTAACGGATCCAGGCGAAACAGCCCTTGAGAGAAAGCAGCTGCTTTCTGAAAAGGAATATCGTTCATACCGTGAAAAATTCGGGCAGGGATTCCAGGCAGCAATGGGTGCTGAAGCTATCCGTAAGTTGCTTTTTGATATCGATCTTGAAGGAGAAGTAGAAACTCTGAAAGAGGAATTAAAAACAGCTCAGGGTCAGCGACGAACTCGTGCTATTAAACGTTTGGAAGTGCTAGAATCTTTCCGTCATTCAGGAAACGATCCTTCATGGATGATTCTTGATGTACTGCCTGTCATTCCACCAGAGATTCGTCCGATGGTTCAATTGGACGGCGGACGTTTCGCAACCTCTGACTTGAACGACTTATATCGTCGAGTAATTAACCGTAACAATCGTCTTAAGCGTTTGTTAGATTTAGGAGCACCGACGATCATCGTCCAGAACGAAAAGCGTATGCTTCAGGAAGCTGTAGATGCCCTTATTGATAATGGCCGCCGCGGCCGTCCAGTTACAGGGCCTGGTAACCGTCCACTTAAATCCCTTTCTCACATGCTGAAAGGTAAACAGGGACGCTTCCGTCAAAACTTGCTTGGTAAACGTGTCGACTACTCTGGTCGTTCCGTTATCGTTGTGGGGCCATCCTTGAAGATGTACCAATGCGGACTTCCGAAAGAAATGGCGCTTGAACTGTTCAAGCCTTTCGTTATGAAAGAACTCGTATCCCGTGGCCTTGCCCACAACATTAAATCAGCAAAGCGTAAAATTGAGCGTGTTCACCATGAAGTTTGGGACGTTCTTGAAGATGTTATTAAAGAGCACCCTGTACTACTAAACCGTGCTCCAACACTTCACCGCCTTGGTATCCAGGCGTTCGAACCTACATTGGTAGAAGGCCGTGCCATCCGTCTTCACCCGTTGGTATGTACAGCTTATAATGCTGACTTTGACGGTGACCAAATGGCGGTTCACGTGCCGTTGTCTTCCGAGGCCCAGGCAGAAGCCCGGATCCTAATGCTGGCTGCTCAAAACATTCTTAACCCTAAGGATGGTAAGCCGGTCGTTACACCATCACAGGATATGGTGCTAGGTAACTACTACCTGACGCTTGAACGTGAAGGATCTGTTGGAGAAGGAATGTTCTTCAAAGATCTCAATGAAGCGTTAATGGCTTATCAGAATGGGTATGCGCACCTTCATACACGGGTTGCCGTTCAGGCAAGCTCTTTAGGAAATGAAACCTTTACTGAAGAGCAGAATCAGCAGCTGCTTCTTACTACAGTTGGTAAGTTGATCTTTAATGAAATGCTGCCTAATTCCTTCCCGTATATGAATGAGCCAACCCAAGAGAACCTTGAAGTAAAAACACCGGATCAATACTTTGTTCCTAAAGGTACAGATATTCGTCAAGAAATATCGAACCGCGGAGAAGTATCTCCATTCAAGAAAGGGATCCTGGGTGACATTATTGCAGAAGTATTTAAACGCTTCTCTATTAGTGAAACATCTAAGATGCTCGATAGAATGAAAGATCTCGGCTTTGCTTACTCTACTAAAGCAGGTATTACGGTGGGTGTATCTGACGTCGTAGTACTTCCAGAGAAGCAGGAAATTCTGGAAGAAGCTCAAGGTAAGGTTGATAAAGTTCTTAAACAGTTCCGCCGTGGTTTAATTACCGACGAAGAACGCTATGACCGAGTAATTGAAATCTGGTCCGGGGCTAAAGATGATATTCAAAACCGTTTGATGAGTTCCTTAAACCCGCGTAACCCTATATTCATGATGAGTGATTCAGGAGCACGTGGTAACGCGTCCAACTTTACTCAGCTCGCTGGTATGCGTGGTCTTATGGCCAACCCGGCTGGACGTATTATTGAGCTTCCAATCAAATCAAGTTTCCGTGAAGGCTTAACAGTACTTGAGTACTTTATTTCCACACACGGCGCTCGTAAAGGTCTTGCCGATACAGCACTGAAAACAGCGGACTCTGGTTACCTGACGCGTCGACTTGTTGATGTAGCTCAAGACGTAATCGTCCGTGAAGATGATTGTGGTACAGACCGTGGATTACCAGTAAGTGCAATTACGGAAGGTTCAGAAGTAATAGAACCGCTAATTGATCGTCTGATTGGCCGTACGGCATTCCAAACAGTTAAACACCCGGAAACTGGTGAAGCACTGGCGAGTCGTAACGAAGTCATTTCAGAAGATGGTGCTAAACAAATCGTAGACGCCGGTATTGAAAGCATTGTTATCCGCTCTGCCTTCACTTGTAATACTAAACACGGCGTATGTAAGAAGTGCTACGGCCGCAACCTGGCAACAGGTGACGAAGTCGAAGTTGGCGAAGCAGTTGGAATCATTGCTGCTCAGTCTATCGGTGAGCCTGGTACCCAGCTTACAATGCGTACCTTCCACACTGGCGGTGTTGCCGGAGATGACATCACTCAAGGTCTTCCGCGTATCCAGGAGATTGTGGAAGCGCGTAACCCTAAAGGTCAAGCAGTGATTACAGAAATCGACGGAACCGTACAGGAAGTTAACGAAGTGAAAGAAAAACAAGAGATCGTGGTTCAAGGGGCTGTAGAGAGCCGCTCTTATACGGCGCCGTATGGTGCTCGTATGAAAGTTACTGTAGGAGATGCTGTGTCCGCAGGAAGTCCTCTTACAGAAGGTTCCATCGATCCGAAAGAACTGTTGAATATCCAGGGACTTGATGGAGTTCAGCAATATCTTCTTAAAGAAGTACAGAAAGTATATCGAATGCAAGGTGTTGAAATCTCTGACAAGCACGTTGAAGTAATGGTCCGCCAGATGCTTCGTAAAGTTCGTGTGCTTGATTCTGGAGACACCGATGTACTTCCTGGCTCACTTCTTGAGATCCACCAATTTAAAGAAGCGAACCAGAAAGCTCTTGTGGAAGGCGGACAGCCTGCAGTGGGTCGTCCGGTCATTCTTGGTATTACCAAAGCATCGCTTGAAACAGACAGCTTCCTGTCTGCGGCGTCCTTCCAGGAAACAACTCGTGTCCTGACTGATGCAGCGATTAAAGGTAAGAGAGATGAACTTCTAGGATTGAAAGAGAATGTTATTATCGGTAAGCTTGTACCAGCGGGTACGGGCATGACACGCTACCGTAAGATTCAAGCTCAGTCTGAAGGAGCACCTGAACAACAGACCCAGCCAGAAGAAGTCACTCATTCTTAAAAAGAATAGATAGATGTTAACAAAGGGTAAAATTAATGGAAGCACAAAAAAACTACCCGAAATGCAGTTGACATGCATTTTGGGTAGTGATAATATAATCAAGGTGCTTCCGTTTATCCTTGTTACTTTGGAGGATATGAAAGATGTCTTATGAAAAAGTAGCACAGGCTAAATCAGAAATAGTGATTGGGACCAAACAAACACTTAAAGCCATGAAAAATGGTGAAGTGATTGAAGTCATAACGGCTGACGATGCTGATCAGACGATGACATTGAAAGTAGTCCGACTGGCCAGGGAATTAAAAATCCCTCATACCCGCGTTTCTTCCATGAAAGAACTGGGAAATGCTTGTGGTATTGATGTTGGAGCTGCTACAGTGGCGATAAAGCAATAAAGTTTTGGCGGTAAATCGCGAAAGCTTTGTTTTTTGCCTTTTTATGAACCACCTGGATGTGTGGTATTAAGAAATGTGAAGAAGGGAGGATACAAATATGCCAACTATTAATCAATTGGTACGTAAAGGACGCGAAAGCAAAACGAAACAAACAAACGCTCCAGCCTTGAACAAAGGCTTTAACAGCTATAAAAAACGTATGACGGATCAGTCTTCTCCACAAAAACGTGGTGTTTGCACACGTGTCGGTACGATGACACCTAAAAAACCGAACTCCGCATTGCGTAAATATGCACGTGTTCGTTTGACCAACCAGCTAGAGGTTAACGCCTATATCCCTGGTATCGGCCACAACCTGCAAGAGCACAGTGTTGTTCTTATCCGTGGCGGTAAGGTTAAAGACTTGCCAGGTGTTCGTTACCACGTTGTACGTGGTGCCCTAGACACAGCAAGTGTTGAAGGCCGCAGACAAGGTCGTTCTAAATACGGTACGAAGAAACCTAAAAAATAATCGATAACAGATATCGATTAACTATTAAAAATATGGAAGGGAGGGGAACATATGCCACGTAAAGGTCCAGTAGCTAAACGTGATGTGTTACCAGATCCGATGTACAACTCTAAGCTTGTCACTCGTTTGATCAACCAGATTATGGTTAACGGTCAGCGCGGGAAAGCTCAAAAGATTCTTTATAAATCTTTCGAATTAGTTCAAGAGCGCAGCGGCAATGACGCTATGGAAATCTTCGATCAGGCGATGAAAAACGTAATGCCTGTATTGGAAGTACGCGCTCGTCGTGTTGGTGGTTCCAACTACCAAGTACCTGTAGAAGTTCGCCCTGAACGTCGTCAGGCACTAGGATTGCGCTTCATTGTTAACTATGCGCGTCTTCGCGGAGAGAAAACAATGGAAGAGCGTCTTGCTAACGAAATTCTAGATGCAGGTAATAACACTGGTGCAGCAGTTAAGCGCCGTGAAGAAATGCACAAGATGGCGGAAGCTAACAAAGCATTCGCTCACTATCGTTGGTAATCATCAAACAAATAACCTTACAATTGGAAAGGAGAAAGAATCATGCCTAGAGAGTTCTCCTTGGAAAGAACACGTAATATCGGTGTAATGGCTCACATTGATGCTGGTAAAACAACAGCCACCGAGCGTATTCTTTTCTACACAGGACGTATCCACAAAATTGGTGAAACTCACGAAGGAGCTTCCCAAATGGACTGGATGGAGCAGGAACAGGAGCGCGGAATTACCATTACTTCCGCAGCGACCACTGCTCAATGGAGAGATCACCGTATTAACATCATTGACACACCAGGACACGTAGACTTCACAGTTGAGGTTGAACGTTCCCTGCGTGTACTTGATGGTTCTGTAGCCGTATTGGACGCTCAGTCTGGTGTTGAACCACAGACGGAAACAGTATGGCGCCAAGCGACAACTTACGGTGTACCCCGTATTGTGTTCGTAAACAAAATGGATAAAGTAGGGGCAGATTTCATCTACTCCCTCGGTACTCTGCAAGAGCGCCTTGGAGCTAATGCGGCTGCCGTCCAACTTCCAATAGGAGCAGAAGATGAATTCGAAGGAATCATCGACTTGATTACTATGGAAGCTTACTATTACATGGATGACTTGGGTACTCGTGCAGAATCACGCCCAATTCCAGATGAATACAAAGAGCAAGCTGAAGAGTACCGCACAAAACTTATTGAAGCTGTAGCGGAACTTGATGAAGACTTGATGATGCAATACCTTGAAGGGGAAGAAATCACGAATGAGCAACTTAAAGCTGCCGTTCGTACAGCTACTCTAAGCGTTGATTTCTATCCTGTCTTCTGTGGTTCTGCTTTCAAAAACAAAGGTGTTCAGCTATTGATTGATGGAGTAATTGATTACCTTCCATCTCCTCTAGATGTACCTCCAATCGAAGGTCATGTACCACAGACAGAGGAGTCTGTTGTTCGTAAAGCTGACGATAACGCTCCGTTCTCTGCGCTGGCTTTTAAAGTCGCGACAGACCCTTATGTAGGTAAACTAACATTCTTCCGCGTATATTCTGGTAAGCTTAACGCTGGTTCATACGTGAAGAACTCTACGAAAGATAAGCGTGAACGTGTAGGTCGTATCCTGCAAATGCACGCCAACTCTCGTGAAGAGATTTCAACAGTTTATGCCGGTGATATCGCTGGTGCTGTTGGACTTAAAGATACAGGTACAGGCGACACACTATGTGATGAAAAGAGTCTTGTTATTCTTGAATCTATGGAATTCCCTGAGCCGGTTATCTCTGTAGCTATCGAACCGAAATCCAAAGCTGACCAAGATAAAATGGCAATCGCCCTTGGTAAGCTTGCGGAAGAGGATCCGACTTTCCAAACTGAAACGAACGTGGAAACTGGACAAACGATTATTGCTGGTATGGGTGAGCTTCACCTTGACATTATCGTTGACCGTCTCCGTCGTGAGTTTAAAGTTGAAGCGAATATCGGTGCTCCACAAGTTGCTTATCGTGAGACTTTCCGTGCTAGTGCCAAAGTCGAAGGTAAGTTCGTACGTCAGTCCGGCGGCCGTGGACAATTTGGTCACGTTTGGGTTGAATTCGAACCTAACGAAGAAGGCGCTGGATATGAATTCGTTAACAAAATCGTTGGTGGTGTAGTACCGCGTGAATATATTCCTTCCGTAGAACAAGGAATCAAAGAATCCTTGGAAAACGGAGTGTTAGCTGGTTATCCAATGGTTGACATCAAAGCCACTCTATATGATGGTTCTTACCACGATGTTGACTCCAACGAAATGGCCTTTAAGGTTGCCGCATCAATGGCTCTTAAAGAAGCTAAAAACAAATGTAAACCAGTTCTTCTTGAACCAATGATGAAAGTTGAAGTAGTCATTCCGGAAGAATACATGGGCGATATCATGGGTGACGTAACTTCACGTCGTGGACGTGTAGAAGGTATGGAAACTCGTGGTAACGCACAGGTTGTTAAAGCATTTGTACCACTATCCGAAATGTTTGGTTATGCGACAGCGCTTCGCTCCAACACACAAGGACGTGGAACTTACACGATGCACTTTGACCACTATGAAGAAGTGCCGAAGAGCATCTCAGAAGAAATCATCAAGAAAAATTCTGGTGAGTAATTGATTTTTTTGACGAGTTGAAGTATAACTTGTAATGTGAGCTTAGGAGCGCGGTTTAGATGCTCGCTCCTGAGCTTCATATAAATATTTCAATTTAAATATATCGCTACTTAATTAAAGGAGGAAATATACTATGGGTAAAGAAAAATTCGACCGGTCCAAGTCCCACGTTAACATTGGTACAATTGGACACGTTGACCACGGTAAAACAACATTAACTGCAGCAATCACTACAGTACTTCACAAGCGTTCTGGATCTGGATCTGCAATGGCTTATGACATGATCGACGGTGCTCCTGAAGAGCGCGAACGTGGAATCACGATCTCAACTGCACACGTTGAGTACGAAACTGAAAACCGCCACTATGCACACGTTGACTGCCCAGGTCACGCTGACTATGTTAAAAACATGATTACTGGTGCTGCTCAAATGGACGGCGCGATCCTAGTTGTATCTGCAGCTGACGGTCCAATGCCACAAACACGTGAGCACATCCTGCTTTCTAAAAACGTAGGTGTACCAGCGATCGTTGTATTCCTTAACAAAGTTGACATGGTAGACGACGAAGAGCTTCTTGAACTAGTTGAAATGGAAGTTCGCGACCTACTTTCTGAGTATGACTTCGATGGTGATGAAGCTCCAGTAATCAGCGGTTCAGCTCTTAAAGCACTTGAAGGCGAAGAGCAGTACGAGCAAGCAATCTATGACCTTATGGATGCTGTTGATGAGCACATCCCAACTCCAGATCGTGACACTGACAAACCATTCATGATGCCAGTTGAGGACGTATTCTCAATCACTGGCCGTGGTACTGTTGCAACAGGCCGTGTTGAGCGTGGACAAGTTAAAGTCGGTGACGAAGTTGAAATCATTGGTATGGCTGAAGCAGCTCGCAAGACTACCGTTACTGGTGTTGAAATGTTCCGTAAGCTTCTAGACTATGCTGAAGCAGGCGACAATATCGGTGCACTACTACGTGGTGTTAACCGTGAAGACATCAACCGCGGTCAAGTTCTAGCTAAACCTGGTTCTATCACTCCACACACAAACTTCAAAGCTGAAGTTTATGTACTAGCTAAAGACGAAGGTGGACGTCATACTCCATTCTTCTCAAACTACCGCCCACAGTTCTACTTCCGTACTACGGACGTAACTGGTGTTATTCAACTTCCAGAAGGTGTAGAAATGGTTATGCCTGGCGATAACGTTGAAATGACTGTTGAACTTATTTCTCCAATCGCGATTGAAGACGGAACTCGTTTCTCAATCCGTGAAGGTGGACGTACAGTAGGTTCTGGCGTAGTTAGTGAAATCACTAAATAATTGCCAAAATAAATGATTGAGCAGCAGCTGAAAAGCTGCTGCTCATTTTTTTGTGGGAAAGTGGTTGAAATAAGAGTTTTCTTTTGTTGTAATGGAAGGTGGAAATTTTGGAGCGAAATATCATCTTCATGGAAAGAAATACACTTTGTTTTATAGAAAGTACTTTAAAACATATTAACCCTTGAATTTGATCTCAAAGGTTAGTATAATAATTTAGGTGTTCATATATAAAAATTATGGATTTATCCTTGCATTGACCGAATTTCTTCTATATAATGAGTAATGTTGGTCATAAAAGGCGATGAAGCGAAAGGTTGTTGACACACCCGGCCCCTTTGCCATGGCTAGTGAGTCAAGTTTTTTCGCGGAGAATGTCTGTTTCAAAAATGGGCGAAGAAGGAGGGAAAATAATGGCAAAAGAGAAAATTCGTATTCGTTTAAAAGCGTATGATCATAGGGTGTTAGATCAATCTGCAGAGAAGATTGTAGACACTGCGAAGCGTTCTGGAGCTAATGTATCTGGTCCAATTCCGCTTCCAACTGAACGTTCTATCTATACAGTACTTCGTGCTACACACAAGTACAAAGATGCTCGTGAACAGTTTGAAATGCGCACACACAAACGTCTTATCGACATTGTCAATCCAACACCACAGACCGTTGATTCATTGATGCGTTTGGATCTACCATCTGGTGTGGATATCGAAATCAAATTATAAATTAAACTGAACTATATAGGAGGTGTAACGGATGACGAAAGGAATCTTAGGACGCAAAGTCGGCATGACTCAAATCTTTTCTGAAGACGGTGAGTTAATTCCAGTAACAGTTGTACAAGCTGAGCCAAACGTTGTTCTTCAAAAGAAAACAACAGGAAATGACGGCTATGAAGCAATCCAACTTGGTTTTGCTGATGAAAAATCAAATCGTTTGAAAAAAGCAGCTAAAGGTCATGCTGAAAAAGCAAACACAACACCTAAGCGCTACGTTCGTGAATTCCGTAATGCAAACCTTGATGACTATGAACTTGGTCAAGAGGTTAAGGTGGATATTTTCGAAGCTGGTGATGTAATTGATGTTACAGGAACTTCAAAAGGTAAAGGATTCCAGGGGGCAATTAAGCGCCATAACCAATCTACTGGACCTATGACTCACGGTTCCCGCTATCACCGTCGTCCAGGTACAATGGGTCCAATTGATCCAAACCACGTACTAAAAGGCAAAAAATTGCCAGGACAAATGGGTAGTGAAACAGTAACACTTCAAAACCTTGAGGTAGTGAGAGTTGACGCTGAACGTAACTTACTGCTTATTAAAGGTAATGTACCAGGTGCGAAAAAATCGTACGTTAAAGTCTCAAGTGCAATCAAGGCTAGCAAATAATTAACGGAAGGGAGGATATGTCATGCCTAAAGTAGCACTATTAAACCAAAGCGGCTCTAATGTTGGAGATGTCGAATTGAATGATGCCGTATTTGGGATCGAACCTAATACTCACGTATTACACGAAACTGTGTTGATGCAACGCGCGAATCTTCGCCAAGGCACACACAAAGTTAAAGGGCGTTCTGAAGTTAGCGGCGGTGGACGTAAGCCGTGGCGCCAAAAAGGTACCGGCCGTGCACGTCAAGGATCCATCCGTTCCCCACAATGGGTAGGCGGTGGAACTGTATTCGGTCCGTCACCACGCAGTTACAGCTACACAATGCCTAAAAAAGTACGTCGCTTAGCTCTACAGTCTGCTTATTCTTCTAAAGTAAAAGAAGAGAACATTATCGTTCTTGAGAGTCTTTCTCTAGACGCTCCAAAAACTAAAGAAGTAGTAAGCCTTCTTAAAGCTCTTGATGTAAACGAAAAGGCATTGATTGTCACAGCAGAGAAAGATGAAAATGTAACTCTTTCTTCTAATAATATCCCTACAGTGAAAAGTTCATCTGTAGAAGAAGTAAGTGTGTTAGATTTACTAACGCATGATAAGCTGATCCTAACGAAGGAAGCAGCTGAAAAAGCAGGGGAGGTGCTCTCATAATGAAAGAACCACGTGATATCATTAAGCGCCCTGTCATAACTGAGCAATCTGCTGATCTTATGGGAGAAAAGAAATATACGTTTGAAGTTAGCCCAGCCGCTAACAAAACTGAAATTAAAAAAGCAGTTGAAGAAATCTTTAATGTAAGTGTTGATTCAGTTAACACGATGAACCTTAAAGGTAAATTTAAACGTATGGGTCGCTATGGCGGCTACCGTTCTGATCGTAAGAAAGCAGTAGTTACTTTGACTGAAGACAGCGAAGAACTAGAATTCTTTGAAGTATAAACTATAAATCTTAATTAAAAAGGAGGGAAAAAAGATGGCGATTAAAAAGTTCCGACCAATTACTAATGGTCGCAGACACATGTCAGTATCTGATTTCGCTGAAATTA
Source organism: Halobacillus sp. (assembly GCF_049282395.1). Taxonomy (NCBI): domain Bacteria; kingdom Bacillati; phylum Bacillota; class Bacilli; order Caryophanales; family Bacillaceae; genus Halobacillus; species Halobacillus sp. The sequence goes on from NZ_JBAPTY010000167.1 coordinate 36,309, forward strand.
CCACTGACAAACCTGAACGCTCCCTTGTTACTCCACTCCACAAACGTGGTGGACGTAATAACCAAGGTAAGCTGACAGTTCGTCATCAAGGCGGAGGTCACAAGCGTCAATACCGTATCATCGACTTTAAACGTGATAAAGATGGAATACCTGGACGCGTTGCTACGATTGAATACGATCCAAACCGCTCCGCTAACATTGCGCTAATCAACTACGTTGATGGAGAAAAGCGTTATATCCTGGCTCCAAAAGGAGTGAAGGTAGGCACGGAAATCATTTCTGGTGTAGGTGCAGATATCAAACCTGGTAACTCTCTTGCATTGAAAGATATTCCTGTAGGTACAATCATTCACAACGTAGAACTTAAGCCAGGACGCGGAGGACAGCTTGTACGTTCTGCAGGCGCATCCGCTCAAATTCTAGGTCGTGAAGAAAAATACACTCTTGTTCGCTTAACTTCTGGTGAAGTTCGCCTCGTACTAAGCACTTGCCGTGCAACAATCGGTCAAGTTGGTAATCTGGAACACGAACTAATCAGTGTTGGTAAAGCTGGACGTTCCCGCTGGCAAGGCAAGCGCCCAACTGTACGTGGTTCTGTTATGAACCCTAGTGATCACCCACACGGTGGTGGTGAAGGCCGTGCGCCAATCGGTATGCCTTCTCCTGTTACTCCATGGGGTAAACCAACTCTTGGGTACAAGACAAGAAAACGCAACAAGCAATCTGATAAATATATCGTTCGTAGAAGAGGTAAAAAATAACGGAATTGTCGGGCGGGCGATAATACCCGTCTTTCAATTGCGAAGGGAGGTTTATTCATGGGCCGCAGCCTGAAAAAGGGACCTTTTGTAGATGATCATTTGATGAAAAAAGTTGAGAAGTTGAACGAAGACAGTAAACACCAAGTGGTGAAGACATGGTCTCGTCGTTCTACCATCTTCCCTAACTTTGTCGGACACACAATTGCCGTTTATGACGGACGTAAACACGTACCAGTTTATGTGACAGAAGATATGGTCGGACATAAGCTAGGTGAATTCGCGCCAACCCGTACGTTCAAGGGACACTCTGGCGATGACAAGAAAACAAAACGCTAAGTAGAGAGGAGGCACTCTAATGCAAGCTAAAGCAGTTGCTAAAACCGTTCGCATCGCTCCTCGCAAAGCCCGATTAGTAATCGATCTGATTCGGGGGAAAGAGGTAGGTGAAGCGCTCGCGACATTGAATTTAAAACAGCGCGGCGCATCACCAGTAGTTGAGAAACTTCTTAACTCTGCGATTGCAAATGCAGAACACAATTATGAAATGGATCCGGAGAATTTATATGTTTCCGAAGCGTTTGTTAATGAAGGTGTAACTCTTAAACGTTTCCGCCCACGTGCAATGGGACGTGCAAGCCAAATTAATAAACGTACCAGCCACATTACAGTGGTCGTATCAGAAATAAAGGAGGGATAATCAGTGGGTCAAAAAATTAATCCAGTAGGTCTTCGTATCGGCGTCATCCGTGATTGGGAATCCAAATGGTACGCTGGCAAAGACTACGCAGACTTGTTACATGAAGATATTAAGATTCGTGAATTTGTTGAAAAACGTCTAAAAGACGCTGCTATTTCTACTGTTGAAATTGAACGTGCAGCTAACCGCGTAAACATCACCATACACACGGCGAAACCAGGTATGGTTATCGGTAAAGGCGGCTCTGAAGTTGAAGCGCTTCGTAAAGCTCTCAACGAATTGACCGGCAAACGCGTTCACATTAACATTGTGGAAGTTAAAAAGCCTGATTTGGATGCTACACTTGTAGCTGACAATATCGCTCGTCAGTTAGAAAACCGTGTTTCTTTCCGTCGTGCTCAAAAACAAACACTTCAACGCGCTATGCGTGCAGGAGCTAAAGGTATTCGTACCCAAGTATCTGGTCGTCTAGGTGGCGCGGATATCGCTCGTGCAGAATATTACAGTGAAGGAACAGTACCACTACACACACTTCGTGCAGACATCGATTATGGAACTGCAGAAGCAGACACCACTTACGGAAAACTTGGTGTTAAAGTGTGGATCTACCGTGGAGAAGTCCTTCCAACTAAAACAGACAAGTAAGGAAGGGGGAAAAGCATTATGTTAATGCCAAAACGTGTTAAATATCGTAAACAACACCGTACTAGCTTAAAAGGCCGTGCGAAAGGCGGTACTGAAGTATCATTCGGAGAGTATGGTTTGCAAGCTATCGACCCAGCGTGGATCACAGCCCGCCAAATCGAGGCATCGCGTATTGCGATGACTCGTTATATGAAACGTGGCGGTAAAGTATGGATTAAAATCTTCCCTGACAAGCCTTATACTGCTAAACCCCTAGAAGTTCGTATGGGTTCCGGTAAAGGTGCTCCAGAAGGTTTCGTAGCTGTAGTGAAACCAGGGAAAATCATGTTTGAAATCGCAGGAGTTTCTGAAGAGGTGGCACGCGAAGCACTTCGCCTTGCATCTCACAAACTTCCGATTCGTACTAAATTTGTAAAACGTGAAGAAATTGGTGGTGAAATCAATGAAGGCTAATGAAATCCGCGAATTAACCACTGCCGAAATTGAACAAAAAGTTAAGTCTCTAAAAGAAGAACTTTTTAACCTGCGCTTTCAGCTGGCAACAGGTCAACTTGAGAACACTGCACGTATCCGTGAAGTTCGCAAGTCCATCGCTCGTATGAAAACTGTTGCTCGTGAACGTGAGCTAGGCGTAAATAACTAATAGATGAGAGGAGGTCACCCTCACATGACTGAACGTAACAATCGTAAAGTTTACACTGGCCGTGTCGTATCTGACAAAATGGATAAAACCATCACTGTCTTAGTTGAAACTTACAAATTCCACAAACTTTATGGCAAACGCGTAAAGTATTCTAAAAAATTCAAGACTCATGACGAAAATAACCAGGCTAAAACTGGAGATGTTGTCCGTATTATGGAAACTCGTCCGCTATCAGCAACGAAACGTTTCCGCCTGCTAGAAGTCGTAGAAGAGTCCGTAATTATCTAATTAAAGTTCGCTCGGAGTTAATCCGAAGGGAGGTTACATGGTATGATTCAACAGGAGTCTCGTTTAAAAGTTGCAGACAACTCTGGTGCCCGTGAAATCCAAACGATTAAAGTTTTGGGCGGATCTGGTCGTAAAACAGCAAATATCGGTGACATTATCACCGCAACTGTGAAACAAGCAACACCAGGGGGCGTTGTTAAAAAAGGTGAGGTAGTTAAAGCAGTTATCGTACGTTCTAAAAGCGGTATGCGCCGTAAAGATGGTTCTTACATTCGTTTCGATGAAAACGCAGCAGTAATCGTTCGTGATGATAAAGGACCACGCGGTACCCGTATCTTTGGACCGGTAGCTCGTGAACTTCGTGAAGCTAAATTCATGAAGATCGTATCTCTAGCTCCAGAAGTATTATAATGTTCGAACGAAATGCCTTGTTAAGGAGGTGCGCGAAGCATGCACGTAAAAAAAGGTGACAAAGTAATGGTTATTACTGGTAAGGATAAAGGCAAGCAAGGTACGATCCTTGAAGCTTATCCTAAAAAGGAACGTGTTCTTGTAGAAGGTGTTAACGAAGTTAAAAAACACGCTAAACCATCACAAGAAAATCCCCAAGGTGGAATCCTGACACAGGAAGCATCTATCCACGTTTCTAACGTATTACCGATCGATCCTAAGACTGGCGAGCCAACACGTGTTGGATACAAAGTCGAGGACGGTAAGAAAGTTCGTATCGCGAAAAAATCTGGTGAAGCACTAGATAAATAATCCAGATATGAAAGGAGGGCCACACGATGAACGAACTACAAAAACAATATCAAGAAGAAATTGTTCCATCTTTGATGAACAAATTTGAATATGAGTCAGTTATGCAGACGCCTAAAGTCGAGAAAATCGTTATCAACATGGGTGTTGGTGATGCTGTTCAGAACGCAAAAGCTCTGGATACAGCAGTAGAAGAATTAACATTAATTTCAGGTCAAAAACCTGTCATTACGAAAGCTAAGAAATCAATCGCAGGTTTCCGTCTACGTGAAGGTATGCCTATCGGTGCAAAAGTTACCCTTCGCGGAGAGCGTATGTACGAATTCTTCCAAAAGCTTATCTCAGTATCTCTACCACGTGTGCGTGACTTCCGTGGTATTTCTAAAAAAGCTTTTGACGGACGTGGAAACTACACACTTGGCGTTAAAGAACAATTAATTTTCCCAGAAATTAATTACGATAAAGTAAATAAAGTGCGTGGTATGGACATCGTTATCGTTACTACAGCTGATTCTGACGAAGAAGCTCGTGAGCTATTGACTCAATTCGGTATGCCGTTTCAGAAATAACGATCTAACCATAAGGAGGGAAAATAGTGGCTAAAAAATCAATGGTCGCGAAACAGAAGCGTAACCAGAAGTATCAAGTACGTGAGTACACACGCTGTGAACGTTGCGGACGTCCTCACTCTGTACTTCGTAAGTTTAAGCTTTGCCGTATTTGTTTCCGTGAACTTGCATATAAAGGACAAATCCCTGGTGTCAAAAAAGCCAGCTGGTAAACCCGAGACAGGGAAGGAGGTAAATGAGTTATGACAATGACAGATCCAATTGCAGATATGCTTACGCGTATTCGTAACGCTAACATGGTACGTCACGAGAAGCTTGAGCTCCCAGCTTCCAACTTAAAGAAAGAAATTGCTGACATTCTAAAACGTGAAGGTTTTGTACGTGATTATGAATATGTTGAAGATAGTAAACAAGGCGTTCTTCGCATCTTCCTTAAGTACGGACAAAGCAACGAACGTGTAATCAGCGGTCTGAAACGTATCAGTAAACCAGGACTACGTGTTTACGCAAAAGCTGAAGAGCTTCCAAAAGTTCTTAATGGACTTGGTATAGCCGTAGTATCTACTTCAAAAGGTGTATTAACAGATAAAGAAGCTCGTGAACAAGCCATCGGTGGCGAAGTCCTAGCTTATATCTGGTAGAAAACTCAGATAAGACAGGAGGTGCAAAAATATGTCTCGCGTAGGTTTAAAAACATTAGAAATTCCTGAAGGTGTAGAAGTCATTCAGGATAACAATACGATCACAGTAAAAGGTCCAAAAGGCGAATTGACTCGTACTTTCCACAAGGACATGACAGTGAAGATTGAAGATAATGTTCTTACAGTAGAGCGTCCTAGTGACCACAAAGAACATCGTGCTCTTCACGGTACTACCCGCAGCCTGATCGCTAACATGGTTGAAGGTGTTTCCAAAGGATACGAAAAATCCCTTGAAATTATTGGTGTAGGTTATCGTGCTCAAAAGCAGGGAGAAAAAGTCGTTATTAACGCTGGCTATTCCCACCCTGTTGAGGTCCCTAACCGCGAAGGTATTGAAATTGAAATCCCTACCAACACGAAGTTAACCATCAAAGGTATCGACAAAGAATTAGTCGGAGCTGTTGCTGCCAAAATCCGTGCGATCCGTCCACCAGAACCTTATAAAGGTAAAGGTATTCGTTACCAGGGTGAGCGTGTACGCAGTAAAGAAGGTAAATCAGCTAAGTAAGATTCGTAGGTAATGTATAGAAAGGAGTGACCCAGATGATCACAAAGGCAGATAAGAATGTCGTTCGTAAAAAGCGTCATGCACGCGTTCGTAAGAATGTTTTCGGAACAGCTGAACGTCCGCGTTTGAACGTATATCGCTCTAACAAACACATTTATGCTCAATTAATCAATGACGAGAGCCAAGTAACTGTAGCGAGCGCATCTACTATGGAAAACGGCTTTGATCTAGACGTAACAGGTAACGTAGAAGCTGCTCAAAGAGTCGGCGAATTGCTTGCGAAGCGTGCGGTTGATAACGGTTATGATATCGTAGTATTTGACCGCGGAGGTTACTTGTACCATGGACGTGTGAAAGCTCTAGCAGAAGCCGCGCGTGAAGCCGGCCTACAATTTTAATCGTTAAAGGAGGGACATAAATGAATAACAAAATTGACCCTAATAAATTAGATCTTGAAGAACGCGTAGTAACAATCAATCGTGTTGCAAAAGTTGTAAAAGGCGGACGCCGTTTCCGTTTTGCTGCATTGGTTGTTGTAGGAGATAAAAATGGTCATGTAGGTTTTGGTACAGGAAAAGCTCAAGAAGTACCAGAAGCTATCAAGAAGGCAATTGATGATGCTAAGAAAAACCTAATTACAGTACCAATTAAAGATACGACTATTCCACACGAGATTACTGGACGTTTCGGTGCAGGAAGCATTTTGATGAAACCAGCTGCTGAAGGTACTGGAGTCATCGCAGGTGGACCTGTCCGTGCGGTACTTGAGCTTGCAGGTGTCCAAGACATCCTTTCTAAGTCACTAGGTTCTAACACACCTATTAACATGGTGCGTGCAACACTTACTGGACTTAGCGAGCTTAAGCGCGCAGAAGACGTTGCAAGACTTCGTGGGAAGTCCGTAGAAGAACTGTAGGATAAGGAGGGAAATATAATGGCTAAAAAACAATTAGAAATTACCCTCACGCGCAGTGTTATTAGTAGACCGAAGGATCAACGCTCTACTGTCAAGGCGCTGGGTCTGAATAAGATCCGTCAAACTGTCGTACTTGAAGATAACCCAGCGATCCGAGGTATGGCTAATAAGGTATCTCACCTTGTATCGATTAAAGAAGTTTAACTAGAAAAGAAATAAGGAGGTGCTCGCATGAAACTGCATGAACTAAAAGCGGCAAAAGGCGCTCGTAAAGAACGTAATCGTGTAGGTCGTGGAATGGCTTCTGGAAATGGTAAAACATCCGGTCGTGGCCACAAAGGACAGGGTCAGCGCTCTGGCAGCAAAACTCGTCCAGGCTTCGAAGGTGGACAAATGCCACTATTCCAGCGTCTTCCAAAACGTGGTTTCACTAACGTACACCGTAAGGAATTTGCGATTATCAACCTTGATGCTCTTAACCGTTTTGAAGAGGGAACAGAGGTTACTCCTGAACTAATGCTTGAATCTGGTGCGGTAAGCAACCAAAAATCCGGAATTAAAGTTCTTGGTAAAGGATCTATCGATAAAAAACTTACAGTGAAAGCTCATAAGTTCTCTGCTTCAGCGAAAGAAGCAATTGAAGCAGCGGGCGGTCAAACTGAGGTGATTTAATGTTCCGTACAATCTCCAATTTTATGCGCGTGGGTGATATTCGACGGAAAATCTTTTTCACTTTAGCTATGCTGATCGTATTCCGGTTAGGGACATTCATCCCTGTACCATTTACAAACAGAGATGCTATTAACTTCATGGATGAACAAAACGCTTTCGGCTTTTTGAACACATTTGGAGGCGGGGCATTACAGAACTTCTCCATCTTTGCCATGGGGATCATGCCTTACATCACAGCCTCAATCATCATGCAATTGTTACAGATGGATGTTGTCCCTAAGTTTGCGGAATGGAAAAAGCAAGGTGAAGTCGGCCGTCGAAAATTAGCTCAGTTTACCCGCTATGGAACGATCGCTCTCGCTTTCATTCAGGCAATTGGAATGTCAATCGGTTTTAATGCCCTGGCCGGCGGTCAATTGATCGTAGATCCGGGCGTTACGAAATTCCTGGTAATTGCTCTGGTATTAACAGGCGGAACAGCTTTCCTAATGTGGCTTGGTGAACAAATCACTTCCCACGGCGTCGGAAATGGTATTTCCATTCTGATCTTTGCGGGTATTGTAGCTGCGATTCCTACCGGTGTTAACCAGTTGTATGATCAGTATATCTCCGGTGCAGGAGATCAGCTGTTTATCAATCTTGTGATCATTGCGTTAATCGCACTTGTTATAGTGGCCGTTGTAGTTGGAGTTATTTTCATCCAGCAGGCACTGCGTAAAATTCCTATCCAGTATGCCAAGCGCTTGGTAAACCGTTCTCCTGTTGGAGGACATTCCACACACTTGCCAATCAAGGTTAATGCTGCAGGAGTAATTCCAGTAATCTTCGCGATATCCTTTATTATCGCGCCTAGAACAGTAGCTGGATTCTTCGAAAATAGTGAAATAGCATCTGTTATTCAATATATCTTTGATTACCAGAATTGGCCTGGAATGATTATCTATGTAGCGTTGATCATTGCCTTCACTTATTTCTATACATTTGTTCAGGTTAACCCAGAACAAATGGCAGAGAACTTGAAGAAGCAAGGCGGGTATATCCCGGGGATACGTCCTGGTGCAAATACAGAAACGTATTTGACGCGTGTGATGTACCGGTTAACGTTTGTAGGATCTCTCTTCCTGGCAGCTGTCTCAATACTGCCGATCATCTTAGGTTCTGTGGCACAACTGCCGCCAACCGTTCAAATTGGCGGAACCAGCTTACTCATCGTTGTTGGGGTTGCTCTGGAAATGATGAAACAGCTGGAGAGTCAGCTTGTGAAACGTCACTATAAAGGTTTTATTAAATAATTAGTGAAGAACTAATGAATAATGAGAGCGAGGGGAACACGTTGAACTTAATTCTGATGGGTCTTCCTGGTGCTGGTAAAGGCACACAGGCAGAGAAGATAGTCGAAAAATATAACATCCCTCATATCTCAACTGGAGATATGTTCCGTTTAGCTATCAAAGAAGGAACAGCGCTAGGTAAGGAAGCAAAATCATATATGGACAAAGGCGAATTGGTTCCCGATGAAGTTACCATCGGAATCGTTCGCGAGCGTCTGAGCAAACCGGATTGTAAGGAAGGTTTTCTTCTGGATGGCTTCCCGAGAACCATTGCTCAAGCTGACGCCCTTGAAAATTTGTTAAGCGATATGGATGACACGATAGACCATGTGCTTCATATTGATGTTCCAAAAGACCAACTCATCGAGCGTCTGACTGGACGACGCATCTGCCCGACTTGCGGTGCCACTTATCATGTAGTATTCAATCCTCCAAAAGAGGAAGGAAAATGCGACCATGATGGCTCTGAGTTGATTCAGCGAGAAGACGATCAACCGGAAACTGTAAGGAAGCGCCTTGAAGTGAATGTGGAACAACAGCAGCCACTTCTGGACTTCTACCGCGACAAAGGATATTTAGTATCTTTTGAAGGGGATAAGGATATCAACGACGTATTCAAAAACATTGATGAAGTACTTGGAGACCTATCTAAATGATTAGTTGTAAAACACCACGGGAATTAGATATCATGCGTGAAGCTGGCAGGATAGTCGCCTTAACGCACCAGGAGCTGGAAAGAAATATTCGCCCAGGCATAACGACTGGCGAATTGGATAAGATTGCTGATGATTTCATACGCAGTATGGATGCAATCCCATCTTTTAAAGGTTATAATGGATTCCGTGGTAGTATTTGCGTATCGGTCAATGAAGAGCTCGTCCATGGAATACCTGGTGATCGGGTATTGGATGAAGGAGATATTATAAGTATTGATATTGGTGCTAAATACCAAGGTTATCATGGTGACTCGGCCTGGACGTATCCAGTCGGCACTGTAGATGATAAAACATTGGATTTGCTAAAAGTGACAGAGACATCATTGTTCAAAGGACTTGATGAAGCAATCCCAGGTGAGCGCCTTTCAAATATATCCCATGCCATTCAAAGCTACGCAGAATCGAAAGGATATTCGATTGTACGTGAGTATGTAGGACACGGAGTAGGCAAGGAACTTCATGAGGATCCCCAGATTCCTCATTACGGTCCGCCGAATAAAGGTCCTCGACTCAAGCCTGGAATGGTATTGGCTGTAGAACCAATGGTGAACGCGGGGACACGTTACGTGAAAACCCTGCCTGATCGTTGGACTGTGGTCACAAAAGATGGTAAAATGTGTGCGCATTTTGAACACACCATCGCGATTACAGAAGAGGGTTACGAAGTATTAACAAAATCCTAAATGAAGGTGATCGTGTTTGAACGAATCTGAGTCGAGTCCACGAATAGGTCAAATTGTTCGTATTGTGCAGGGGCGTGAGGCAGGACAGTATGCGGTAGTTATCGATGTACTGGATGGCCGCTTTGTGCTGCTTGCCGACGGAGAGAAGCGTAAGTATGATCGACCAAAGAAAAAGAATTTGCAGCATATTGAGCTTATGGATTTCATCTCTCCGGAAGTCCAGAACAGCCTTCTAGAAACTGGTCGTGTCACAAATGGCAAGCTTCGATTTGCCGTATCAAAATATGTCAATGAAGCAGTGACTGATTTGAAGAAGGGAGATCAACTCGATGGCGAAAGACGATGTAATTGAAGTAGAGGGGACAATCGTTGAAACCTTACCTAATGCACAGTTTAAGGTTGAACTCGAGAACGGTCATACCGTATTAGCGCACGTTTCTGGTAAAATTCGCATGCACTTCATTCGAATTCTACCAGGGGACAAAGTGACGGTTGAGCTTTCCCCGTATGATTTAAGTAAAGGACGTATTACGTACCGTTATAAATAAAAACTCCGATCTTAAAGGAGGTATGGATGATGAAGGTAAGGCCTTCTGTAAAACCAATTTGCGAAAAATGCAAAGTCATCAAACGAAAAGGTAAAGTCATGGTAATCTGTGAAAACCCTAAGCATAAACAAAAACAAGGTTAATCTGAAGGAGGTGTACGTAGCACATGGCACGTATAGCAGGTGTAGACGTTCCGCGCGATAAGCGCATCGTCGTTTCATTAACTTATATCTATGGTGTTGGTAAATCACTAGCTGCTGAGATTCTGGCTGAAGCCGGCGTTTCAGAGAACACTCGTGTTCGCGATCTTACAGAAGACGAACTTGCTAAGATTCGTAAAGCAGTTGATAACCAAAACGTTGAAGGTGATCTTCGCCGTGAGAACTCTCTAAACATTAAACGTTTGATTGAGATCGGTTCTTACCGTGGAATCCGTCACCGCCGCGGGCTTCCGCTTCGTGGACAAAAGACAAAAAACAACTCTCGTACACGTAAAGGCCCACGTCGTACAGTGGCCAACAAGCGTAAATAAACGAAAGATAAAGGAGGTAAGCTAACCTTATGGCACGTAAAGGACACACACGTACTCGTAAACGTAAGGCGAAAAAGAATATAGAGTCGGGAATGGCACACATCCGCTCTACATTCAACAACACAATCGTTACGATCACTGATGTTCAAGGAAACGTCATCAGCTGGAGCAGTTCAGGTTCCCTTGGTTTCAAAGGATCCCGTAAATCTACTCCATTTGCTGCTCAAATGGCTTCAGAAGCTGCAGCGAAAGATGCTATGGACAACGGTATGAAAACTCTAGAAGTTACAGTTAAAGGCCCTGGTGCAGGTCGTGAAGCAGCGATCCGTTCACTACAAGCAGCAGGTCTTGATATCACGGCAATCCGTGACGTGACTCCAGTTCCACACAATGGTTGCCGTCCACCAAAACGTCGTCGCGTATAATAGTTCTGAATAGAATTTGTCACCCTGTCTATAATGGGTTATGATAGGTTTTTAAATCAATCGCATGTAGACAGTGAAAAAAGCAGTTGTCTTGTATCGGAACTGCCTACCTGAGGAATTTCGGTTAGACTAGAGGTCTAACCGGGGTTTCGACGTTTTGAAGGAGGGTTTAGTGTAAATGATCGAAATTGAAAAGCCAAAAATTGAAACGGTTGAGATCAGCGATGAGTCCACTTTTGGTAAGTTCGTCGTAGAACCGCTTGAGCGTGGGTATGGTACAACTCTAGGTAACTCCTTGCGTCGTATCCTATTATCCTCACTTCCTGGCTCTGCTGTAACATCAGTTCAAATTGAGGGTGTTCTTCACGAATTCTCGACTATTGATGGTGTCGTAGAAGATGTAACCACTGTCATTTTGAATCTGAAGAAACTAGCTTTGAAAGTTTATTCTGACGAAGAAAAGACTTTAGAGATTGATGTGCAGGGTGAAGGAAAAGTCACAGCTGCAGATATTACGCATGATAGTGATGTTGAAGTTCTTAACCCGGATCTTCATATCGCCACATTAGATAGCACAGCTAATCTTCGCATGCGTATTACAGCGGAACGTGGTCGAGGATATCGACCTGCAGAAGGAAACAACCATGAGGACCTGCCTATTGGCGTGATCCCGGTTGATTCAATCTTTACGCCAGTATCCCGCGTAACGTATCAAGTTGAAAATACAAGAATTGGTCAAACTTCAAACTTCGATAAACTTACTTTGGACGTGTGGACAGACGGAAGCATTCGTCCCGAAGAAGCCATTTCTCTTGGAGCTAAGATCTATATGGAGCACCTCAATATCTTTGTCGGCTTAACTGATGAAGCTCAAAAGGCTGAAATCATGGTTGAAAAAGAAGAGGACCAAAAAGAGAAAGTTCTGGAGATGACGATTGAAGAGCTTGATCTTTCCGTTCGTTCATACAACTGCTTGAAGCGTGCTGGTATTAATACAGTACAGGAACTTGCGAATAAATCGGAAGAAGATATGATGAAAGTCCGAAACCTTGGACGCAAGTCACTTGAAGAAGTGAAGTACAAGTTGGATGAACTTGGACTAGGTTTAAGAAAAGAAGACTGATTAATAGAGCATCACAGAGTTAACGGTAAGGGAGGGATTATCAATGGCTAGAAAACTAGGACGTACAACTGATCAACGTTTGGCGCTTCTTCGCAACTTAGCGACCGACTTGATCATTCATGAGCGTTTAGAAACAACAGAAGCTAAAGCAAAAGAGCTTCGTTCTGTGGTAGAAAAAATGATTACTCTAGGTAAACGCGGCGATCTTCATGCCCGTCGTCAAGCTGAGTCATTCCTCTATAAGGCTGACGCTGATGAAGAAGGAGATCAAACAGCTTTACAAAAGCTATTCTCTGACATTGGCCCACGCTACGAGGACCGTCAAGGTGGTTACACTCGCGTGCTTAAGCTAGGCGAGCGTAAAGGTGATGGAGCTAAAATGGCGATCATTGAATTAGTTTAATGACTACCACTGGTATAAAAGGGCAGGAATGAATCTCATCGTGAGGTTGAATCCAGCCCTTTTTTTATTTGTCAAAAATACTATATCTACTTTGGCCTGAAGGTCTCAAAAATATGTTATGGATGTAAGCAAAGGTCTGAAATCCAGAAATATGTCGTATTTCCTGGGAAATAGTCAGATGAGTGGAGGGGAAATGTATGGGGAACACTCAGATCGAGTTTAGAAATGTTTCATTTCGGTACCAGGAAGATATGCCGTGGGTTCTGAAAGACGTAAGTTTTACGATTTATAATAATGAATGGGTAGCCATGATTGGGCATAACGGTTCTGGGAAATCTACCATTGCTAAGTTAATGAATGGATTGTTATTTCCTCAAGAAGGGGAAATCCTGGTAGACGGACAACCCGTGACCGCTTCTACTGTATGGGAGATACGGAGGAAAGTAGGAATGGTTTTTCAGAATCCGGACAACCAGTTTGTCGGTACCACTGTTAGAGACGACGTCGCTTTTGGTATGGAGAATCACGGTATGGCAAGAGACTTAATGTTAGAACGTATTACAGAGAGCTTAGAAGCCGTTGGGATGAATGGTTATGAACGCCATGAGCCTCATCGGCTTTCCGGAGGGCAAAAACAAAGAGTCGCCATTGCCAGTGTTCTGGCTGTATCGCCCCAATATATTATTCTGGATGAAGCAACTGCGATGCTTGATCCTAAAGGTCGAAAAGAAATTATGGAAACCATTCGTGAAGTGCAATCCGCGCGGGATCTTTCCCTCGTCACTATTACTCATGATTTATTAGAAGTTACACAGGCGGACAGGGTGATTGTAATGAACAAGGGAGAGATCTGGATGGAAGGCACTCCAAGAGAGCTCTTCACGAAGAAGAAACAATTAATTGAAATTGGCTTAGATACTCCTTTTGTAAGCAAACTGGCAGATGAATTAAAGGGTGCTGGTCTGCCTCTAACACGTGAGCCACTGAATCACCAGGAGTTACTGGAGGAATTATGGACATTTCATTCGACAAGGTAAGTTATACCTATCAACCCAATACCCCATTTGAGCACCGAGCGTTGGATGAGGTGTCCTTTAGGATCAACTCCGGTTCCTACGTAGCTGTAATAGGTCATACAGGATCAGGTAAATCGACTCTTATACAGCATTTGAATGGACTGCTTCAACCGACTAGTGGTGAGGTTAAAGTTGGAGAATATCACCTTAAGGCTAATAAAAAAAACAAGCAGCTTAGAAAGCTTCGTGAACAAGTGGGAGTTGTGTTTCAGTACCCTGAGCACCAATTATTCGAGGAAACCGTAGCAAAGGATATTGCATTTGGTCCTCAGAACTTTGGGGTGCCGCAAGAAGAAATCCACCGAAGAACACGAGAAGCCGTAAAAGCAACTCAAATTCATGAGGACCTCCTCGAACGATCTCCTTTTGATCTAAGCGGTGGTCAAATGCGCCGGGTAGCTATTTCGGGAGTTCTTGCCATGGATCCGAGAGTACTTGTGCTTGATGAGCCCACCGCAGGTCTGGATCCTAATGGCCAGAAAGAAATCATGCATATGTTCCATCGCCTGCATAAAGATAAGCAACTCACTACGGTCCTAGTCACTCACAGCATGGAAGATGCACTTGCTTATGCAGATCACATTGTGATTCTCAATCAGGGTAAGGTTTATATGGAAGGTGCTCCGCTTGAGATCTTTAAACAACAACAAGCGCTTGAGGGTGTGCAGCTTGATGTGCCTGAGGTCATACAGTTTGTAACAAAAGTCAGGGATCAGCTCGGAGTGGAACTTGAATACACGGGTCAGAGCATAGCAGAATTAGCAAAGGAATTAACCCGTATAGTGAAAGGGGACCGGGTGTATGAGTAATTCAATGATCATCGGTCAGTATATTCCGGGTGATTCGTTTGTTCACCGGCTGGATCCAAGGTCTAAAATTGCGATTATTTTTTTCTTTGTCATCATTGTGTTTTTTGCTAATTCTGTTATGAGTTATGGACTTCTTGCTTTGTTTGCTATCGGGAGTGCTGTCACTTCGCGTATCCCGCTCAGCTATATTATGAAGGGCCTTAAGCCTGTATGGTTTTTGGTAATTTTCACTTTCCTGCTTCATCTTATAGTAACCAAACAGGGAGAGGTATTGGTCAGTATATTAGGATGGGAGATATATGAAGAGGGTCTCATTCAGGGAGCTGCCATATCCCTTCGGTTCTTTCTATTAATCATGGTGACGTCCCTTTTAACATTTACTACTACACCTATTGAAATTACGGATGCGATAGAAGAGCTTTTAGGCCCCTTGAAAAAAGTGAACTTTCCTGTACACGAACTAGCCTTAATGATGTCTATTTCTCTAAGATTTATTCCTACTCTTATGCAAGAAACAGAGAAAATATCAAAAGCACAGGCTTCCAGGGGTGTAGATTTCCGCACAGGCTCATTTAAAGACCGTGTGAAGGCGGTAATCCCTCTTTTGGTACCTTTGTTTGTCAGTGCTTTTAAAAGAGCTGAGGAGCTTGCTATGGCCATGGAAGCGCGAGGTTATCAAGGCGGTGAAGGCCGGACAAAATTAAGAGAGCTCCACTTAGGTAAATCAGATGTCTATTTATATATCATGTTCATTTTATTAGTGATCGGGCTTTTCTTAACCAGAAGTTAAATGGAGGAAAACGTTTTGCAGCGAATACGATGTATCATTCAGTATGACGGTACCAACTATGCTGGGTATCAAGTTCAATTAAATGGAAAAACCGTACAAGAGGAGTTAGAAAAAGTTCTTACTAAAATGCATAAGGGCCGGAAAATAAAAGTGATAGCTTCTGGGCGAACGGACTCCGGGGTTCATGCGATCGGACAAGTTATTCATTTCGATACCGAGCTGAAGCTTCCAATGCAGAATTGGAAACGTGCCCTCGCTACTATGCTTCCTGCAGACATAACGGTAACAAAAGCTGAACCGGTAAGCAGCGATTTTCATGCTCGCTACGATACCACGGGAAAAGAATACCGCTATTTCATTTGGAACTCTAAAGAACCTAATATTTTTAAGCGCCATTATTATTATCATATTAGAAAAGAATTGGATGTCCCGGCTATGAAAGAAGCTTGCCGGTATATAGAAGGGGAGCATGACTTTACTTCTTTTTGTTCACCAAAGTCAGATGTGAAAGGCAGCAAAGTACGCACCATTCATCAGGCTTCTGTGGTTCAGAAGGGTGAAGAACTCATGTTTCAATTCAAAGGCTCAGGTTTCTTGTATAATATGGTAAGGATCATTGTAGGCACATTGCTTGAAGTAGGACATCATGAAAGAGAACCAGCAGATATTCCGTCTATTATTGAGAAAGAGAATCGTGAATTCGCAGGAAATACGGCTCCTCCTCATGGACTTTTCTTATGGAAGGTCGACTATGAATAAGGGCGGAGAATAATTTTTTTATAATAACAACGATTCCTGGT
The DNA here is from genome assembly GCF_049282395.1 of Halobacillus sp. Lineage (NCBI taxonomy): Bacteria > Bacillati > Bacillota > Bacilli > Caryophanales > Bacillaceae > Halobacillus > Halobacillus sp. The sequence continues at coordinate 52,704 of NZ_JBAPTY010000167.1, forward strand.
GTGTATTCTCTTGACATTAGTAATAAGAGTGTTATATTATATTCTATGGCATTTTATTTCTATACCACGATTAGCCCCGGAAACTAATCGTATTTGAGATAAATAAACGAAGCTTTGTAAAAATTAACAATTCAGGAGGGAAACCGACATGCGCACAACTTTCATGGCAAATGAAAACAACGTGGAACGTAAATGGTATGTTGTGGATGCTGCAGGGCAGACACTTGGCCGTTTATCAAGCGAAGTTGCTGCGATCCTTCGCGGTAAAAATAAACCAACGTACACTCCCCATGTTGACACAGGTGATCATGTAATCATCATCAACGCAGGAGAGATTCAATTGACTGGTAACAAAATCAATGACAAGATCTACTATCGTCATTCAAACCACCCAGGTGGCTTGAAAGCCCGTTCAGCTAACGAAATGCGCACGAAATACCCAGAGCAAATGCTAGAACTTGCTGTTAAAGGTATGCTGCCAAAAGGAAGCCTTGGACGTAAGATGGGTAAGAAACTTCATGTTTATGCTGGTAACGAACACAAGCATGAAGCACAACAACCAGAAGTTTACGAACTTCGCGGATAATAAAAGGAGGTAATCAAGAGTGGCACAAGTACAATACTCCGGTACTGGACGTCGTAAGAAATCAACTGCTCGTGTACGTCTTGTTCCAGGAACTGGTCGTGTAGTAGTCAACAAACGTGATGCTGAAGACTTCTTTCCATATGAAACTCTTCGCATGATTCTGAAACAGCCTTTAGCTGTTACAGAAACAGAAGGTAACTATGATGTTTATGTAAACGTAGACGGTGGAGGATTCACTGGACAAGCTGGTGCAATCCGTCACGGTATCGCTCGTGCTTTGTTAGAAGCAGATCCAGAATACCGTACACCACTAAAACGCGCAGGATTGCTAACGCGTGACGCACGTATGAAAGAGCGTAAGAAATACGGTCTTAAAGGTGCTCGTCGTGCTCCACAGTTCTCCAAGCGTTAATATCTTTCTATCAAACCCTCTGGCCTATCCGGCCGGAGGGTTTTTTGGTTTCTAAAAGGTATGACCTCTCATCTGTTCATATTCTTCACTCTTGTCCCATATAGTGAATTAGGGAGTTTAAGGAGTGTGGAATAATGATCCGTAAAATGAAGACCCCCTTATGGTTAGTGGGAATAATTATACTAGTCTGCCTTGTATCTTATCCACTTCAGGAAGCGAAAGATGCCTGGACTATGTGGTCATCCCCTTTATCCGGAAAGGTTATTGTGCTTGATCCGGGACATGGAGGTCCTGATGGTGGAGCAGAAGGGAAGGATGGTACACAGGAGAAAGAAATCACCCTGCGTATGAGTGAATATTTGCGTGACTATCTGCAAGAAGCAGGAGCACTTGTGTATTTAACCAGAAATGAAGATAAGGACCTCTCTTCTGAGAATGCCGGGAGTTTATCAAGGCGGAAATCAGAAGATATTCGTAACCGGGTTCAATACATTAAAGAAAAAGAAGCGGATTTTTATATAAGCATTCATTTAAATGCTATACCATCTCCTAAGTGGAGAGGAGCCCAGACATTCTTTAATTCAAATACCCCTGAAAGTGAACATCTGGCTAAATTTATTCAATCTGAAATTCGAACGAATCTTGAAAACACTGACCGGCAGGCCATGGATTTGACATCCATTTATCTTCTTAAACATGTAGAGGCTCCAGGAGTCCTTGTGGAAGCGGGGTTTCTATCGAACGGAGATGAACGGGAGCTGCTTAAGTCGGAGGAGTATCAAAGAAAGATGGCTGCCTCTATTTATCAGGGTATACTTCGATATGTAACAGAAAGAGAATATCCCGCTGAAAATGGATTGTAAGCATATTACTTAGAAAGCGTTTCAGATATGTTATACTAGCATTATTGAACATTTCTAAGGATGGTGAACGGCTTTGTTAACACAAGAAAAAGTACT
>NZ_JBAPTY010000168.1:0-20949 GCF_049282395.1 Halobacillus sp.
GTGATTTCGAGCTTCTGATTGGGCAAGGTCCGGAGGGGGATAATGAAGACTCCTGCGGGATGAACATGATCGGTGAGACCCCGGAGAGCTTTAGCTCGAGGAGGCTCAGCACATGCCCGCGGAAAGCAAATTATCCCCCGCAGGACCTTTCCTCTCATAAAATATCTCGAAACTGAGTCTTCAACTAAACGGCTCTTTAGCGTAATAAGCCCCTAATAAAAAAGCAACAATTCCTTTTAAGAGAGCCATGCAACAAACATAAAAAAAACACCGGTAGATTATACCGGTGTTAGCATTTGTTGCTATTCTTGAAAATATACCATTTTTCCATCAATCATGGTCCATATGGGCTGAGATAGATATTCGAAAGGATGGCCGCTCCATAAAACTAAATCAGCGTCTTTACCTTTTTCAATGGAACCTACACGGTCATCCACTCCCAGGTTTTTGGCAGGGGTGATAGTAATGCCCCTTAGAGCATCCTCAATTTCCATCCCTTCACGAGCAGCAAGAGCTGCGCATATATTCAAATATTGAATAGGTGTATAAGGGTGATCGGTGGTAATCGATACTTTTATGCCGTGATCATGTAATATCTTATAAGTCTGCCACGTTTTATTACGCAGTTCGATTTTAGAGGCGCGGGTGAAAGTAGGACCTACCGAGACCTGTAAATCTCTAAAGGCAAGCTGGTCTGCGATCAAGTGGCCTTCTGTACAATGTTCAATTCTGAGATCCAGATTGAATTCTTCTGCGAAACGAACGGCTGTCATAATATCATCCGCGCGGTGCGCGTGGATTCGGACCGGGATTTCTCTGTTCAGAGCTTTGAGAATGGGCTTGACTCTTAGGTCAGGTTCCGGTTCTTTCATAGCCGCATAAAACGTTTCACGGAGTTTCCCCATTATTCCAAGGCGTGTAATCGAGGCATTTTTTGATTGGGAGTGGATCCGCTTCGGGTTTTCGCCCAGCGCCAGCTTTAAACCGGCTATTTCTTTAAGGATCATCCCGTTTATCGTATGACCGACCGTTTTGATAACCGCTGTCGTGCCTCCGATCATATTCGCGCTTCCTGGCATAATATGCGCGGTGGTTACACCGGCCTTTCGAGCAGAGAAGAAGGCGGGGTCTAAAGGATGGGCGCCGTCAATGGCCCGCAAATGCGGAGTAATCGCTTCAATGGTTTCATTGGCATCACTGCCTGCCCATCCTGTTCCTTCATCATACAGTCCTAAATGAGTGTGAACATCTATAAACCCTGGATATAAATCCATCCCTTTTCCATCAATATACTCGGCTTGCTCTGGCAGAGGGATGTCCCTGCCAAAATCATTAATTTTTCCATCCACAATGTGCAATTTCGCGTCCTTAATGGAAGGGGAAGTGACAGGATGGATGGTAACATTCGTAATAACGGTATTCATTCAACATACAGCCTTTCAAATAGTATTACTAACTATTATACTGGAATTTATTAGTTTAGAGCACAAAAAGAACGAAGCTTTTTAAAACTTCGTCTTTTTTTCTCCTTATTGTTGCACAATCGATTGAAGGGCGGGCTTTAAATCAGGGTATTTAAACGTGTATCCATGAGCGAGCGCTTTTTTAGGAATGACGGACTGACCATCTAAAAGTAATATACTCATTTCACCGAGGCCGGCTTTTAGAGCGAAAGAGGGAGCGGTCAACCAATGAGGGCGATTCATCACTTCACCAAGTGTCTTTCCGAAATCTTTATTTCTTGAAGGGTTTGGAGCCGTGCCATTCACAGGACCTTGTAAATCAGAATCGTGAATAGCGAAATCAATCAGTCCGGCAACGTCATCCACATGAATCCATGACATCCACTGTTCGCCTGAGCCGACATTACCGCCAACCATTAGTTTGTAAGGGATCATCATTTTAGGTAAAGCACCTTCTTCACCCAGGACAATACCAAAACGTACATAAACCGTTCGGACGCCTTTTTCCTTAGCTTGAGAAGCACGTTCTTCCCATTCGGTAACTACATTAGCCAGGAAGTCATTTCCAGGGGTTGTCGTTTCTTCCGTAAAGGTCTTCGTTTTAGAACGTCCATAGTAACCAACGGCTGAGGCATTCACGAGGACATGTGGTTTTTCGGGAAGTTGGTCAATCAAATCGAGTACGCCTTCTGTGGCTTGAATACGGCTGTCGAGAATAGAACGTTTTCTTTCCTCTGTCCAACGGCCGCTGTTCAAAGATTCTCCCGCTAAATTTACGATGGCATCAATCTTAGGCAAATCTTTTTCGGGATGATGCTCCTCTTTTAACCAGCCTACATGGGTGATTTGACTCGTATCCTGATGCTTCTCAGGACTACGGGTCAATATGTAAACGTTGTGACCATCTTCAGCCAAATGGTTGGATAAGTGACTGCCTACAAAACCTGTGCCTCCGGTAACGGCTATGTTCATAAATAATTCCTCCTTCAAATACTTTCGTTCCCATTATTTTACTAAATGGTTTCCATAAAAGCGATTCTTTTCGCTGAACGGTAAATCCAAATCATGCTAAACTATGAAGAAAAGGGAGAGTTAGGATGGCGAAACTTACTAAGATTACCACTCAAAAGAAAAATAAAGGACGCTACAATATCTTCTTAGATCATGGTCAAGGGGAGGCTTACGGATTCAGTGTCAGTGAAGAGATTCTGATCGAATACCGCCTTCAAAAGAATATGGAACTGGATGAATCGACCATTCAAGCGATGATTCAAACAGACACGATCCATAAATCCTATACCCTTGCCATCAACTATTTAAGCTATCGAATGCGTTCAGAGAAAGAAATCAGAGATTATTTAGATGAGAAAGAGGTAGATGAGGAGCACATTGATGAGATTGTCTCCAGATTATATAAGGAAAAACTGCTCGACGATCAGGAGTTTGCAAATTCTTTGGTTCGAACGCGTGTGATGACCTCAAGTAAGGGGCCGCTTCTTGTGAAAAAGGAATTGATTGAAAAAGGGGTCCAGGCTTCTCAGGCAGACGCTGCTCTTGAACACTATCCTTTCGACGAACAATATAATAAAGCTATGAAATTCGCAGAAAAGAAGTTAAAAAGCGATAAGAAGAAATCCGCTCGCCAGCAGATTCAAAATGTCCAGCAGACGCTGATGCAAAAAGGCTTTAGCGGAGATGTTGTAAAAGAGGTATTATCTGACCTCCCGGAGGAAGAAAGTGAAGATGAGCAGTGGGAAGCGGTCGTTTACCAGGGAGAGAAGTTACTCCGGAAATTTGCCCATAAAGCAGAAGGATATGAATTAAAACAAAAGATCAAGACAGGTTTGTACCGTAAAGGATTCTCGTTTGACTTAATTGAACGGTTTTTAGATGAATATGTGGAAGAGTAAGTAGAGAAAGTAAGTCCTGGCTTTCTATAGAACCTAATTCTACGCGGGGATCGTTTCAGATTAGTAAGACTTGCTGAGAGTGTGAGTGATTAGGTGAAAATAGCTAAAAGGTTTGTATTTATACCTTCAATTACCCTGGTCATTTTTTTCTTGTTATCGACTATAGCAGACTAATATTGGTTTTTATCTTCCTTTTTTTTGATGGCTTTGACATTCACTTTTGGAATCATTTCAATTAAGGAACTGATATTTTTTTGGAAAGATCTAGATACAGGTGAATTTAGGTGGACAGGTTTGATAACAGAACTCCCTCTTTTAATTTGCACTATTTATTTTACAATCAAACCAATGTAAATAAGTTATTCAACAATAGGACCGGATTGTGGAAGACTCAGTTTCGAGAATTGTTTTTTAGTTAAGGTCCTGCGGGGACGATTCGCTTTCCGTGGGCATGTGCTGACCCTTATCAAGATAACGCTTTTCGGGGTCTCACCGATCATGTTTATTCCACAGGAGTCTTCATCGTCCCCCTCCGGACCTTGCCGAATCAAATGCTCGAAACCACTTCATACATCACCTGCGTAATGAGGAATGAGACCATGTGGTTTTGTGCCTGTTTTCAGGATGTAACTACTACAATAGCCTATCATTAAAGCATTTGTTCCAGATTAAGTAGGAGAATCTTTCTCATCTGGAAGGGTCCGTTCACTTGGAATGGTTGGGTTGGTGGGGAAATGAGGAGACTCCCGCAGGAGAAGGATCTAGGTGAGACCCCACAGGGAGTGAAACGACTGAGGAGGCTCTTGGCAAAAGGAGGATCGACTAAAGTCGCCACGTCCTGTGGCAACGTCGATCGACCCTACATCCTGCAGGGCCACAGGAAAGCGAGTTATTTCCCAACCAACCCTACTCCTTTCTAGGCAACGGACCCCAACTATCTCGAAACTGAATTTTACACAAACGGGAGCTATTCTATAAGAATTAATTTAGATATTTAATTGAGGGCATAAGAAAAAAGTACTTGATTAACTTAAAAAGAATTTTCGTATATACTATTAAAAGGTGACAAAAGCACTATAATCATGCGGAGGCGACCTATGATTTATAAGCGATATACATATCAGATAAGGCCCGAACAATATGAACCATGTACACGTTTTTTTCACGAATACATATTGCCCGCTCAATTAGGTCATGGAGCACGTCTAATCGGGAGGTATGTGACAACGACGCGCGATGAAATTACATCTATATGGGAGTATGATTCCTATGAGGAATACGAAAGGATCACGGAAAACGTGAATGCCTCAGAGCTTTATCATACGGCCTCTCAAAGAAAAGAAGAAATAAGTCCACTATTTGAACAGGTCAAGGAAGACTTTATTGAAAGTACTGGAGATTACCATTTCACTAAGCATATCGTATCGGTTTCTGCCTACATCACCAATGAAAAGGGAGAGCTGCTGCTTGTGAAAAACGAACACCGGAATGATACATATGAAATGCCAGGAGGAAGAATGGAAAAAGGTGAAAGTCTGGAAGGAGCGATCCGGAGAGAAATTTATGAAGAAACGGGAGTCCATGCTCACATAGAAGGGATCACAGGCGTTTACCACAATATGAGCCAGGGAATCGTGTGCATTGTTTTTAAAGGAAGGTATAAGGGTGGGCATTTGAAAATCTGCCCTGGTGAGACGGAAGAGGTCATGTTTCAGGATTTATCACAAGTAGAGTTAAACGAACTGGTAACAAGAGATCAATTTATAACCAGAATCAAAGACGCCAGGGATAGACAAGGAGTAGCGGTTGAAAGTTACTATGTAAGACCGTATGAACTTCTCCACCGAATGGAAGAATAATAAAAGCTGCTGACTAATAAAACGTCAGCAGCTTTTAATCTTATAATAATCCTTTTTTCTCTAAATCTTCAATCGCTTCATGCACGTGGTCTACAATTGTATTAGCTTTCTCCTGCACCTCTGAATGAGCCGTGGACATCACGTAATTGTGAGGAGTAAGTTCGAACATGGCTAAGTCATTAAATGAATCTCCAACACAGGCGACTTCGTGAGGCTGTATTCCCAGTTCTGAGATTAATGAATGCAGCCCGCTGCCTTTATTAATGGACTTTGGCATAATATCTACACAAGTCTCATGAGAGATGAAGCTGTCTGTTCTTTCGCCAAAAGCTTCATCGATTCTCTTGTAGGCGGCGATCACATCGTCTTCTTTCCCGTGCAAAGTAATTTTCGACGGAGCGATGGTTGTACCGAACTGATCGGCCATTTGAGGTTCAACAATAATGTCGTGAAACAATTGTTCAGAAATCTTATCAATCCATTCATTGTGTTCCTTCGTAAAGGTCTTATCAGAAGTTGAAACGGTCTTTATCATAGGCTCTTGCTCAATGTGAGACATAACCTTTCTGGCCAGATCGCCTTCAAAAGTTTTAGAATGAATGTGTTCATCCGCTTCATTGTAAACAAAAGCTCCATTTTGACTAATGCGGTGTCCCGGTACTTTGAGACGGTTCAGCACTTCTTTTATCTCGTGGTCCATGCGTCCGGAGGCAACCGTTAGAGGAGTACCTTGTTCGACCATCCGTCTCAGCGCATCTATATCTTCATTTTTAATATAGTGGTCCATTCCGAGTAATGTCCCATCAAGATCACTGACAAACAGTTTAATCATGGATGAGGCTCCTTTCCTTTATCCTACCTGTAATACTTTTTTACACCCTAATGATTGTACATGACGTAAGCGCTTTTAGACAAAGGAAAATATCTGAACGAGAGTGATCTTGTAAAATAAACATAAGAACTATAGGATAGAGAAACAGCCACTTGAAACCGTTTTTATAATAGAAGTGAACTATTAGGATTTTTAGGAGGGAGGATAGAATGGAGCAGAACGTAGTCATTAAGAAAATCTTAAACAATAATGTGATTATTGCAGAGCACCCTTCCTATGAGGAAGTCGTATTAATTGGAAAAGGGATTGGCTTTAATCGAAAAAAAGAGGATTCGGTTTCTTTCAGCAAAGCGGATAAGACGTTCCTTTTGAGTAATGAAAAAGAAAAGCAGCAATATGTTGATCTGATCCCGCACATCGACGAAGAACTCATTGATTTTACGAATGATATCTTGTTTCATATTGAAAAAAGGATGGGGGAAGAGCTGAACCAGCATATCCACGTGGCTCTAACAGACCACTTAGCTTTTGCAATTAATCGGGCTAAGAAAAACATGCAATTTTCGAATCCTTTTCTGCAGGAGATTGAATCGCTTTATCCTAAGGAGTACCAGATCGCTATGGAAGTCGTAACCATGATTTATGACAAACTGGGTATACAATTCCCGGAAGGCGAAATCGGCTTTATTGCGCTTCATATTCATAGTGCGGTCACGGATAAAACGCTGCGGGAGATTAATCGGCATAATCAGCTCATCAACCAATTAGTCCAGCTGGTTGAAGATACAATGAAGGTCACGATTGATAGGAAAAGTATTGATTACCACCGCCTGGTACAGCATTTGCACCGGGCAATTGATCGCGTTCATCAGGGAGAAAGTGTGGGGGAAGAAATTCGGCTCACAAACATGTTGAAAGAAGAATACCCTGTGTGCTATAATTTAGCTTGGAAGTTGATAAAAGTGATGCAAAAGTGGCTTAAGAAGCCAGTGGATGAATCAGAAGCTATATATCTGACGATTCATTTACAACGATTAACCCATAAATCCTAACGTTACGTGTTACTGACACGATCAGGCATGAGTATCGGAAGATTTCGCGGTTATCATACGGGTGTAGTGTACCCAATGATAGCTGATTAATCTTCTATACTCATGCCTTTTTTATTGCTCTTTTGGAATGATTCGCGTCTTATGTGACGCTTTCATTTTTAAAATAAATGTAACCGTTTTATCTGTTAGGAAGCAAAGTCAGTTTTGGATCACAATTTATAATTAAGGAGGAAATCACATGTTCAAAAATGCTTTTGGAACGTTGCAAAAAGTAGGTAAAGCCCTTATGACGCCTGTAGCTTTGCTGCCGGCTGCCGGGATCCTGCTTGCTTTTGGTACAAGCTTTGCTCAGGACAGCTTTGTTGAAAAAGTACCTTATTTTGGTACCCCATGGGTCCAAACCTTGTTAGAGGTTATGGCCGAAGCGGGTGGTGTAGTCTTTTCTAACTTACCGCTTTTATTTGCGGTTGGTGTTGCGATTGGTTTAGCTAAAGGTGACGGGGTCGCCGGATTAGCCGCTATTATTGGTTACTTAATTATGAACGTCGTTATGGGTGTACTCGGGAACGTGGACGCCGATATGACCTCAGACCCTGCGTATGCCGAAGTCCTCGGTATTCCTACCTTGCAGACCGGGGTTTTCGGGGGGATCATAGTCGGGATACTCGCCGCCTTCCTGTATAATAAGTACTTTAATATTGAATTACCTCAGTTTTTAGGATTCTTTGCAGGAAAACGATTTGTTCCGATTATCACAGCTTTTACGTCTTTATTCTTAGGTATCATTATGCTTTGGGTATGGCCATTTGCACAGGCTGGATTAAATGGTTTGTCCCACTTAATGCTTGAAGGAAACCAGACAATTTCTGCTTTCTTCTTTGGCTTAATTGAAAGATCATTAATTCCGTTTGGTCTGCACCATATTTTCTATTCACCGTTCTGGTTTGAGTTTGGAAGCTATACCAATGCAGCCGGCGAAATTGTTCGCGGCGACCAGACGATTTTCTTTGAACAGCTGAAAGATGGAGTAGATTTCACGGCAGGAACATTTATGGTTGGTAAGTTCCCGTTTATGATGTTCGGGCTTCCAGCTGCAGCGCTCGCTATTTATCACACGGCGAAACCGGGACGTAAAAAAGTTGTCGGCGGTATTATGGCTTCTGCTGCTTTGACTTCTTTCTTAACAGGAATTACAGAGCCGATCGAATTCTCATTCTTGTTCGTAGCTCCTGTCTTATTTGGTATTCACGCTGTATTCGCCGGCCTTTCTTTCATGACTATGGAAATCTTAGGAGTGAAAATCGGTCAGACCTTCTCAGGTGGACTGATTGACTTTATCCTATTTGGAGTTCTTCCAAACCGTACCGACTGGTGGTGGGTCATCATCGTTGGACTGATCTTCTCTGTCATTTACTACTTTGGCTTCCGCTGGGCGATTCTTAAGTTTAACTTAGCTACGCCGGGACGTGAAGATGAAGCAGATGACGAAGAAGACCAAGGTGAAGTAGGAGATCTTCCGTATGAAATCCTGCAAGCTATGGGTGGTAAGGAAAATATCTCCCACTTAGATGCTTGTATTACACGACTACGCGTTTCCGTAAACGATAAAGAGAATGTAAATAAAAATAGACTTAAAAAACTTGGCGCTTCCGGCGTTATGGAAGTAGGAAACAATATTCAGGCGATCTTCGGTCCGGTTTCCGATACACTTCGTGGACAGATGCAGGACATTATTGATGGCAAGACGCCTCGTTCCCGTGAAGATGTCGCAGAAATTGTAAATGAGGAAAAAGCCGCTCAAGCTCCTGTATCAAAAGGTGAACTTAACTTCATCAGCCCGATAAAAGGTAAAGTTATGCCGATTACAGACGTGCCTGATCAAGTGTTCTCTGGTAAGATGATGGGGGATGGCTTTGCAATTGACCCGCAAGATGGTAAGATAGTTTCGCCGGTAAACGGTAAAATCCTTAATATTTTCCCTACCAAACATGCGATTGGAATAGAAGCCGAGAACGGAATGGAAATTCTTGTTCATATCGGAATCGATACCGTAAGCTTGAAGGGAGAAGGCTTTACAGCACTTATTTCCGAAGGCGATGAAGTGAAACAAGGCCAGGCGATAATGGAAGTGGATTTAGATTACATTAGAAATAATGCTACATCCGCTATTACGCCGATTGTATTCACCAATTTAGCCGAAGGGCAAGAAGTTCGTGTTAAAGCCTCTGGAGAAGTGCAGCATAACGATCCGGATATTATTGAGATTACAAAATAATATTTAAAAAAAGGAGATATCGTCATGAAGGAACATTCTATGAAAATAACTGCGGCTGACGGCGTACACGCTCGTCCAGCAACAGCACTTGTACAAGTAGCTGGAAAGTATCAATCCGAAGTGAACCTTGAATATAAAGGGAAATCCGTCAACATGAAATCCATTATGGGTGTAATGTCTTTAGGTATTCCAAAAGGTGCAGAGATTAAATTCACCGCTGAAGGTTCTGATGAAGACGAAGCTGTAGAAGCTGTTGCAGCTAAAGCGAAAGAAGAAGGTCTTGGCGAGTAAGACCTCATGAATAAAGGAAGAAGCTGGTCCATTGGGCCAGCTTCTTTTTTTCTTATCCTGAATATTTTCTTTAACAGTTGGAAGGTGCTGACTTAATCTCAGGTGTCCTACTGCGCAATTGAGGAGAGGCACGGCGCAATTGAGGAGAGGCACGGCGCAATTGAAGTGGGGCACGGCCCAATTGAAGTGAGGCACGGCCCAATTGAAGTGAGGCACGGCCCAATTGAAGTGAGGCACGACCCAATTGAAGTGGGGCACGGCCCAATTGAGTTAGCTCACGGCGCAATTGAGGTGTACCACGGCTCAATTTAGTTGGCTCACGGCTCAATTAAGATGACGCACCGCACGTTCGGAGCTTATCATTCACGTTAAAAACAGTGATTTAACACTGCCGAATACAAAACAAATAAAAAACCTCGCAAAATGCGAGGTAAGTTCGAAGCTTACTGGTCGATAACAATTTCTTTACGTCCATCATCTTCGTTATAAATTTGTTCAGCTACGCCTTCCGGTCCCTTTAGCTGATCGGGATTGGAGACGTGAGTGGACTCCTTCCAGAAAGGTGTATTCATGCCGCCCATAAAGACGGAAGTGGCGGTCAAAGGCTCTTCTTCCCACTCTTTCTGCAGACTCTCTGTAAATCCTTTAACGGCAAATTTACTGGCACAATAGACACTTTCATTTTTCTTCCCGCGCAGTCCGGCCGTAGAGATAATGTTCAGTACTCGTCCATTTGCTTCCTTTAGTTTAGGATAGGCGGCTTGTGTCACTAACATGGTACCGCGAACATTTGTCGTCCACATGTCATCCATTTGCTGTTTCGTGTACGTATGGAGTTCGCCAAATATTCCAAGCCCGGCATTATTGATCAGGACATCTAAATCATCGACCTGACGTAATGCCTCCGAAATAGAGGCTGGTTCCGTCACATCACAGACAATAGCCTCTGCCTGTCCTCCTTTTTCTTCAATTTCACTCTGTACTACTAATAACTTTTTCTCTGTGCGCCCAGTAACGATGACTCTGTATCCGGCAGCTCCGTACTGGTGGGCCAATGCCCTGCCTAGTCCTGATCCGGCGCCAGTAATGAATACGGTACTCATGAACCTCTCTCCTTGATTATCTTTTGTATATCATTATTCATTGTGAAGAAAGCCTGATAAAATGTAAAGAAAGGCGTAACATCCTTTTAGTATGTAAGGTTTTGAGGAGGAATAGAATGGAACGTCGATTTAGTGATATGAGTCAGGAAGAATTAAGGCAGGAAATTGCTGACTTGACGGAGAAAGCGCAGAAAGCTGAACAATTCGGCATGGTTAATGAGTTTGCGGTACATGAGCGTAAAATCATCATGGCTAAATCATATATGATCAATCCGCAGGAATTTGGACCGGGGGAACTTTATGAAATAGAAGGTGATCCTGAGAACACCTTTTATATTCAGTATATGAACGGAGTTTTCGCATGGGGGTACCGCCGCAATCAAGCCGGCGTTAAAGTGACGGAAGAATCAGAAGAGGCTCTTCCAATATCCATGTTAGGACAAAAAATAGAGAATTAGAAAAAACAGCGCGCGAATGATCGCGCGCTGTTTTTTTACATGCGTTTTTTAGCTTGAACTTCAGTAATGATATCAGACTGCGTTTGTTCTGTTTCGCCATTTACTTTATTACTTAAGTGTTTAACGCCTCTATGAGCGTAAAAAGGCGATGCACTTGGTCTAAAGTTTTTCTTACCCACGGCGATTCCTCCCGATTTGGTTAACGTCACGTTCTCTGGACTTAGCCGCCCGCTCTTGCGGCTGGTTATTAATGGTTCCATTTGGACGTAAAGCGAGCATATCGCTTTGATCATCCGGTGAGTGTGTCATTTTTACATTCGGAAAGTTTTTAGACTTATTACGCATTGGATACCCTCCTGTTGTCCCTTTGTGGGGGACAATTATAGTATGTGCAGGTGCGTAGTAAGTATGTGATACAATGAGGTTGTAATCCTTGGTAAAGTTGAGGTGAATCACACAATGAATGAAATATTTGAGCGATTAGCTGATCAGCTCTATTATAAAAATGGTCATATGACGATAGAAGAAGCAAGAACCTGGGTGGAGTTACTATGGGAAGACTTTGATTCCACAAGGGCAAAGGCTGGGCACGATTATCAAGGCAAGCAAGTGACTGAACAGATTGTCACCCGCTGGATTGAAAACTATGGACCCAAGCTTCATGAATATGTCGCTACAAATCCTAAATACCAGGAACTTTTTGAGAAAAAAAGACGCATGCATTGATAAAGAAAAGAGCCGTGCTGTTTTAATAGCACGGCTTTTAAAGTGATTTAACCTTTAGACTCAGGAATCGGACTAACCTTATCCTGAAGCTTTTCTTCCGTAAACACCCATCCGGTGTAGGAATTTAATATCTTTAAGTTATCTCCATGTTCATCATCAATCTGGGCAAGGGCAACGAATGGATAGCGGCCTTTAGAACGATAACGTAAGTCAATGAAGCGTACTTCTGTGTACTCATCAAAATAGGTGATTTCATAGCGGTACACAGGAGAAAAGGATAAAAACGCTTTGATATTATGATCTGTTAAAGCCTTTTGTACCACAGGATCCTCATAATCAATCGGTTTATTTATGAATTTATCCAGTATGGTGATATGGCCGTTTTCTGCACGTCCTACATAATAATTCGTAGGTGTAGTGATGGCTATTCTCCAGATGTTCTGCTGGATGGTCGGAGATGTAGCGATTTGTTCGACCTGGTCGAAATTTTCATTAATTAATCGAACCATTTCCCGTTTATCAAAATACCGTTTGACATAGTAAACGGCGATAACAAAATAGATCAAGAGCCACATCAAACCGGGATCCGCCCCTAGATTCCATGCTACAATTCCGGCAAGATGCATAATGAAAATGTAAGGGTCAAATGTGTTGATAAATCCATAAGCCACCCACCTGTTGGTAAAGGGCCGGTAAGCCTGAGTTCCATATGCATTGAAAATATCCACGAAAACGTGCAAGATAACAGCTAGGAAAGTCCATAGCCATAGATGCAGAAAACTCACTTCAGGGGTGAATAAATAGATGAGGCTCGGAATACTTAGTCCCCACAAAAGGACCGCGGGAACGGAGTGGGTAATTCCTCTATGGTGTCTGATATAGGTCGCATTATCTTTTAACTTCAATACAGTATCACAATCGGGGGCTTGAGAACCGACTAAGGTCCCGATTAATACGGCATTGAACAAGGCAGGGTCGGATTGGACGACTGGATCAAGTGTAGCGATCCCTCCTAGTGCCACACCCATGACCACGTGTGTGCCGGTGTCCATGATGATTCCTCCTTTGGGCCAGCCATTCTACTAGTAGTTTATCACGAAGGAAGTTGATCCATGAAAAATTTAGAAAGAGTCCAGCAAATTATTCAAAATTTCGATCGAGAATTATTTAGACAGAATCTTATTCAATGGTTTAGAAATGAACAACGGGTTTTACCCTGGAGAGAAAACCAGGATCCTTATCGTGTGTGGGTATCAGAAATTATGCTCCAACAAACCCGTGTCGATACAGTCATTCCGTATTTTAATAACTTTTTGACGAAATTCCCAACGCTAGAAGCCCTGGCAGAGGCAGACGAACAGGAAGTGCTCAAGGCGTGGGAGGGTTTAGGTTACTATTCCCGTGCTAGAAATCTGCAAAACGCAGTAAGAGAAGTTGTTGAGGAATATCAAGGAGTGGTTCCTTCAGAACCGGAGGAAATTGCAAAGTTAAAAGGTGTAGGCCCTTATACCAAAGGGGCGATCTTAAGTATTGCATATGACAAGCCTATTCCGGCTGTAGATGGAAATGTCATGCGGGTACTATCCCGGATTTTGCATGTGGAAGAAGATATTGCGAAGCCAAGCACAAAAAAACTATTTGAAGAACTCATAACAGAACTGATTTCCCATGAGGATCCTTCTTCATTTAACCAGGGTCTAATGGAGCTTGGGGCATTGGTATGTACACCGAAAAACCCGTCTTGCCTACTCTGTCCAATTCAGGAGCAATGCCGCGCTTTTGAACAGGGGATTGAAGAGGAACTGCCGATTAAATCCTCAAAGAAAAAACAAAAGAAAGCCCCTTATATGCTGCTGTTGATTCAAAATGAGCAGAGGGAGGTCCTCATTGAGCAAAGACCCTCAAGTGGTCTCCTTGCTTCATTGTGGCAGTATCCCATGGTACCACTTGGGGATGTAGACCGGGAATCAGCTCCGCATTGGTTTTACGGGGAATACGGTTTAACAATTGAGTTAAAAGAAACGAAACAAACCATCAAGCATGTATTTTCTCATTTAATTTGGGAAATGGAAGTCGTAACAGCGGAAATCATCGGTGGTGAACTTGACCATGAGCGAGCCCGCTTTGTAACCCTGGATGAAAGGAACGACTATCCATTCCCAGTTTCTCACCAAAAAGCTCACAAATATATTAACCCATAAATGTAGAAGCGTCGCTCGTCCAAACAGCTTCCCGCTGTTGAAGACCTCCGCGGCGCTTTATTTCTTCATTGATTTCCCTCAATATGGTAACTCCTTCAGAATTTAGGTACGGAGCGGTTTGAGATAAAGCATAATGGAAATAACCAAGCTCTCCATCCTTCCAATCCTGCTTTGATTCCATGGATAAACGCGTAAAATCTCTTCCTTCATACAATTGAAATCCCTCCTCGATTTACTTTGTGTTGATTTGGTTGAGCCATACCCGTCAATAAAAGGAATTCGGGACTTTAGGCACCCTCGAAGGAATAGTTAACACACTTGTAATAAAAATGTAATATAGTTTTGTTAATATAGTAGTACCAAAGGTTCAGGAGAATGTGTCGTGTTTTGTTTATGTTTAGGACTATTTACTTTTTTATCAATTTTGTGAATAATTAGTTTCAGAAAGTAGATCAAAAAAATACATATGGAACAGAGGGATGAAGAATGGATAAAAAAAGATGGACAGCAGCGGTCTGCGGCAGCTTAGCAGGTGCCTTGCTTTGGGGCACAGCTGTATTTGCAGAGGAAACTCACCAAGTAGAATCTGGAGATACATTATGGAGAATTAGCCAAAAGTATGAGGCGTCCGTTACTGAGCTTAAATTATGGAATGATCTCTCATCTAATGTCATTTATGTGGGGCAGCAATTAATTGTTGATAAGACAAAAACCTCAACCATAGAAGACTCAGATTCTCCATCATCTTCGAGCGCTCGTACATATACGGTTAAAAGCGGCGATTCTTTATGGGCGATTGCGAATAAGCACGGGATGTCTGTATCAGCACTAATGAATGTAAATCATCTTTCCAGCGCAACGATTTACCCCAATCAAAAATTAAAGGTAAGTGGAAACTCCTTCCCTGAAGATTCGGTTTCTTCATCCAATTTGACCACCCCAGAACCCGTATCCACCTTTTCAAGTACAAGTTTGATCCAGGAAGCTAAGAAATATTTAGGAACTCCTTATCAGTGGGGAGGAGAGTCACCTTCGGGATTTGATTGCAGCGGTTTTCTACAGTACGTTTTTGCTAAAGAGGGGATCCGTATTCCGAGAACAGTGGCTTCTATTTATGCTCACTCCAGCTTAGAATCCGTGAGCCATTCTAATCGTCAGCCGGGAGACCTTGTTTTTTTTGAAACTTACAAACCAGGAGCTTCTCACGCTGGAATATATCTTGGAAATAACCAATTTATTCATAGTGGATCTACATATGGCATATCCATTGCCACTCTGACCAGTAATTATTGGTCGTCCCGCTATATCGAAACAAAAAGAATAATGAATTAACAGCTTGGCACCAAAGGCGCTTCTCCTCGAAGAAGCGCCTTTTTTCATGGAACTGAAAAAAATAATTTATTTTTAGAATGAAAACAAAGAGAAGTGTACACAATAATCTTTGCGGAGGTGATAAACATGGCTAAGCAACCAAAACAAAACAAAACAGCTGCTGGTACAGACAAAAAACACGTTAAACAACAGAACCAACAAGCTGCTCAACAAAATCAGAACCAACAATATGGTGCTGAATTTGCATCTCAAACGGATGCTCAACAAGTACGTGAGCAAAACCAACAATCTCAGGCTAAGAAAAAATAACCTGATTGATGGTTAAGGCTTGTCCAGGCTGTTTTATTAGCCTGTATCAATCCCCCGAATAAGAGAAGCCGCCAATTGGCGGCTTCTTTTTTTACGTAAATTTTTAAAGAGGTTAATTATTTTCATTCCTTTCCAATTGTAGTTATAATAGACAGAAGGCATGATCGGACTACAAAAGGGAAGGGGGATCAACATGCCCGGCCCAGAAGCAGGAAAGCGGATTGAAATTCAAAGTTACAAGCATAATGGATATCTCCATCGCGTTTGGGAAAGTACTACGGTTCTGAAGGGAACCCGCCATGTCATTATTGGTGCAAATGATCGGACGACTGTCACTGAAAGTGACGGGCGGAGATGGACGACACGTGAACCCGCGATCTGCTACTTTCACTCCAAATACTGGTTTAACATTATCGGTATGCTGAGAAATGATGGAGTATACTATTATTGCAATATCAGTTCTCCCTTTATATATGAGGATGAAATGATTAAATACATTGATTACGATTTAGACATTAAAGTGTTTCCGGATATGACCTATAAACTTCTCGATGAGGATGAATATGAAATCCACAAACGCAGAATGAATTATCCTCATGTGCTGGACCGGATATTGTATAATAACGTAGATATACTTATTCGCTGGATCCGCCAGAGAAAAGGGCCGTTTTCACCGGAATTTATTGATCAATGGTATGAACGCTATTTAACGTATAGGTAACGTCAGATGCGCACTTCTAGATAAGTGCGCATCCTTGTTGTTCGTAAGGTAAGGATAGGAAAGGAAGAAGGTGTTTCGTTTGGACAGTATTAAGCGCTATTTAAAGTTTGTAAAACCCTATAAGGGAAAGATTATCCTCACCGTACTTATAGGTGTCGTAAAGTTTTCGATCCCATTATTAATGCCTTTAATTACGAAATATGTAATTGATGATATTATCAACGCGGATTCGCTGGCCCAATCTGAAAAAATAGATCAGCTGTTATGGCTGATGGGCGGGGCTTTTTTCGTGTTTATGATTATACGCCCGCCTATTGAATACATTCGTCAGTATATGGCTCAGTGGATCGGAAGCAATATCCTCTATGATGTTAGAGAAAAGCTGTTTGATCATATTCAACGGCTCAGCCTGCGCTTCTATTCAAAAACAAAGACAGGCGAAATTATTTCCAGGGTTATTCATGATGTGGAACAGACCAAAACATTCGTCATTACCGGCCTAATGAATATTTGGCTCGATATGTTTACGAT
Source organism: Halobacillus sp. (assembly GCF_049282395.1). Lineage (NCBI taxonomy): Bacteria > Bacillati > Bacillota > Bacilli > Caryophanales > Bacillaceae > Halobacillus > Halobacillus sp. The sequence goes on from NZ_JBAPTY010000168.1 coordinate 17,064, forward strand.
TGTCATTGCAATTATAATTATGCTTACGATGAATGTTTGGCTTACTCTTGTTTCGATTGCCCTTTTCCCGTTATACGGTTTTGCGGTCAAGTATTTCTATGCCAGGCTCCGTCACTTAACCCGTGACCGTTCTCAGGCGCTTGCTCAAGTCCAGGGTCACCTGCACGAACGCGTTCAGGGGATTCCGGTGACACGAAGCTTTGCGCTCGAGAATTATGAGCAGGACCAATTCGATGTGCAGAACAAAAACTTTCTTGATAAAGCCATTACGCACACGAACTGGAATGCTTACACATATTCTGTTACCAATACCATTACGGATTTGGCCCCGCTGCTTGTTATTGCCTTTGCGGGCTATCAAGTTATAACTGGTTCACTAACTATTGGTACAATGGTTGCTTTCACGGGCTATATGGAACGTGTATACAGTCCACTCCGCCGCCTGGTTAACTCTGCGACCGTTCTTACTCAATCGATTGCCTCTATGGATCGTGTGTTTGAACTCGTGGACGAAAAATACGATATCGTGGATAAACCAGGGGCCAAGAAACTGGAGAAAGTAAATGGCGACGTTTCAGTTGAGAATGTTTCCTTCAGATATGACGAAGGAGAACCGCTTGTACTGAATAAAGTCAGCTTAGATGTGAAACAAGGAGAAACGGTTGCTTTTGTTGGAATGAGCGGTGGAGGTAAGTCCACCCTGATCAGCCTGATCCCTCGTTTTTATGATGTTACAGAAGGCAGAATCATGATTGACGGTATGGACATTCGGGATGTAGAGGCCCGTTCCTTGCGGGATAAAGTTGGGATGGTGCTGCAGGATAATATTCTCTTTAGTGAATCCATCTCCATGAACATCCGTATGGGTAATCCTGATGCTACGGATGAAGAAGTCATCGAAGCGGCTAAAGCTGCAAATGCTCACGAATTCATCACGAATCTTTCAAATGGGTACGATACACTGGTTGGAGAGCGCGGTGTCAAATTATCCGGTGGCCAGAAACAACGGGTAGCTATCGCTCGTATTTTCTTAAAAAATCCACCGTTGCTCGTGCTGGATGAAGCGACCTCAGCGCTTGATCTGGAAAGCGAAAGTCTTATACAGGGTGCTTTAGAACGACTCGCTTCAGATCGTACTACCTTTATTGTCGCTCACCGCCTTTCGACCATTACACATGCGGATCGAATTGTGTTAATTGAAAATGGTGAAATTGTAGAAGTAGGTTCTCACCGTGAACTAATGGATAAACGCGGAAACTACTACAATCTATATCAAATGCAGGAGCTGGATGATAAACCAGGTTCCAAGGAATATTTACAAACTTAAAAGATACCATTGAAAAAAGGCTGAATCCTTCAGGGTTCAGCCTTTTTTGTGTGTTTCCTGATTGTGCTTGTGGCGGTATTTTGAAATAATGACACTTAATACAGCACAGGTCATTCGGAGGGGAGAGGAAAGCATGAGCATCGAAAATATTCTCATAGGAGTAGGGTTGGTTTTCTTATTCTTACTGATCTTCGCTATCTCAGCAGGGAAAAAGTAACACGCGGCGATATGCTAATTACATAAGGCTCTCTTAAAAATTTTAGTAGGGCCGGTTAGTTGAAGAATCTAGTTCGAGGTATTGGGTGGAGAAAGGGGCTCCATGGAATGACTCTCTTTCCGCGGGCATGTGCTGAGCTTCCTCGGACTTAACAGCCCTGCGGGATCTCACCGATCATGTTCATCCCGCAGGAGTCTTCGCCGTTCCCTTCCGCCCCTTTACGATCATGGAGAGATCGTTACGTAAAGGCCTGCATATGAGGAAGAATAACCTATGTGGTCAACTAAGCACCGAGTCTGTCTAGGGTGTAAACGCTGCTATAGAAGCATTTAAGACGATTTAAGGTTCCCGCTTTTTCTACTGGCAGGTTCCGTTCGCAAAATTATAGTTGGGTTGGTGGGGAAATGATGAGACTCCCGCGGGAGCAGGAGCGAGGCGAGACCCCACAGGGAGTGAAACGACCGAGGAGCATTCCTGTCACCTTTCAAAATGCAGAAATATCCTAGTAAATGCTATGTGCATAAAAAAAGTCCTCCTAGTACGATAGAGAGTGTCATGCATGACCTCTAAATTTACGACTAGAAGGAGACTTATATTATGGATTTTACACAAAACCGGAGACTTTCGCAAATTCACGAACAAACCCTGATCATCGGAGTCGATGTAGCCAAACACAAACACGTGGCGCGAGCGATTGATGATAGAGGGAGGGATTTAACCAAACGGTTAACCTTTTCCAATAACCTGGCCGGGTTTCAGGCGCTGTTGGCGTGGGGGAACGAGCTGGCTGCCCAACACCAGCGTCCCCATATTATCGTGGGAATGGAACCAACCGGGCATTATTGGCTTAACCTAGCTTACCAACTTAAAGCTGCAGGCCTTTTCCCCGTCGTGGTTAACCCTACAAAAGTCAAGCGATCCAAAGAACTGGACGACGACTCCCCTTCGAAAAATGATACGAAGGACGCCAAAGTGATCGCTCAAATCATTCGTGATGGGCGATACCACGAACCGTTATTACCGGAAGGGATCTTTGCCGAATTACGAGAAGGTATGAAACTGCACGACATGATCCAAGAGGACCTGTCGGCCCTTAAGGCTCGCATGCATAACGCCCTCGACCGGTATTTTCCCGAGCTCCTGGGCGTTTATGATAAATGGACGACCCAAACGGTTCTGTATCTATTGGAGAAGAGCTATCTCCCGCAAGACCTTTGCCAAAGATCTGAAGAAGACCTTCTTCAAGAACTGAAAACCCATGTTAATAAAAGCACAAGCAGGAAAAAGGTGAGAGACCTCCTTCAAGTGGCTGCTTCCAGTACAGGAGTGACGGTAGGGCTTTCCATGGCGCGCCAGGAGATCGATTATCTCGTGCATCAATATCGGGCATTGGTGTCGAGATTAGAGGCTCTTGAAGCTCAACTCGAAGAGTTGGTCCTCACTGTGCCTGGCGCGGACAAGATGATAGCGATCCATGGCGTTGGTCCGATGACCGTGGTGGCTTTCTTCGCAGAGGTCGGGGATCCAATGAACTACAGGGATCCCAAACAAATCATCAAACTGGCCGGGCTTAATTTAGCTAAAAATGAATCAGGGAAGTTCAAAGGGCAAACGACCATTACGAAGCGTGGCCGACGGCGACTGCGAACCATCCTTTACCTCGTCGCCCGTCCTTTAGCCCAGCACAACCCGGCGTTCCAAAAACTCTATGCCTATTACCGTAAGCGAACGGGGAACCAGTTGACAGGAAAACAAGCTTATATCGCTTTAGCTCGGAAACTCATCAGAATATTTTTTGTGATCAGGACACGTGATTGTTCCTTTAACGAGCACCGGATGATTCAGGATATTCCCCACCTTTCGGGGGGACAGAAAGCCGCGTAACGCCAACGTTTTATAGAAGCCGTCGCCTCTGTTTTTTGATGCAAGACTCTTACGAACGACAATCGAAGCACGGATAAGCCGGTTTTATTCCAAGCATGAGGGCAAAGACCCACCCGAGGAGCTTTTCCGGCATCCACACATGGTAGGTCGAACAAAGGAATGTGCGCGCATAGACGCCGAGAGACGTGGGAGGATTCACCACCATGTCGTTATGTGGACATCCAAATGTGCGATTATGAAATCGCCTAATAACTGGGAATAATACCTTTCCAGCGTATTGGAATAGTTCTATATATTCCAATATCAGCTATTCCTGGGTATGGATGTCATTCACGCAGCTTATCCTTTATTATGAGTAAGAGAAAACGAGAGAAAAACAGAGAAATTCGGCGTAATGCTTAAAACATTGAGGGAGGCTTGCCAGTTCCCCCGTAGGAAAGCGAGTTGTTTCCGTAGCC
>NZ_JBAPTY010000169.1:0-2253 GCF_049282395.1 Halobacillus sp.
CTTTCATTCTTCGAATGAGTTTCTTCGCTTCCTGTTTGATTTTCTCGCTTTTTGAAGTAACGACCCCAGTATGGGCCACTCGTTTCTTACCCTTTTTATTCGCACGAATGGTGAACCCTAAGAACTCCGATTCTCGTTTTCTTAAGTTTACAATTTGAGATTTCTCTGGTGAGATATCCAGTTTCAAACGCTCTTTGAGGTACAGACGTACCGCATGGTACCACCTTTGTGCTGTCTTTCCATCCCGGCATAGAATTTTAAGGGAAGTAGACCACTGGAACCTCCCCAGTAGCCCCTCTCAGAACCGGACGTGAACCTCTCGGCTCATCCGGCTCCCATTATTCAGCCGTAGGCTTAATACCTAAATCCCAGTGTTTAAAAAGCCTGGGGTTTTGTTTCGCAATTCTCCCCATAAAATGTTCTGCTCTTTTCTTATGCCTGGCTAACTTTTTATATTTCCTTCTTGCCCACATAATTAAGGCTTTATTTATATGCCTTAGAGCACTATACATTTCAGATTTGTAGAACTTACCATAGTAATTGACCCAACCTTGAATTACAGGATTAAACATGTTCGAGATATCTTCGAGATTCTTATCTGCTTTCAGTTGTAGTTTCCAATCCCTCACTTTTTGACGAATTGACTTCTTTGATTTATTACTGATCGCAGGTGTGAAATTCACAAAATGTCGCCCCCATCTGTTCTTTGACAGCCTAGGTCTGAATGTATAGCCTAGAAAATCGAATGAGATGTTTTCATACTCTTCTTTTCTATCCGCATCCTTACAATATACAACTTTCGTTTTGTCTGGATGTAATTCAATCTTGCATTCCCTCATTCTCTTATCGAGACATTCTAACATTTCCTTTGCCTCTTTTTCCGTCCTACAATGGATGACTGCGTCATCTGCATACCTAACAAACGGATTCTTTGAGTGATGAATAGCCATCCACTTATCAAACGTGTAGTGAAGAAAAAGATTCGCTAATATCGGGCTAATCACTCCACCTTGCGGTGTCCCTGTTGTACGTTCTTTTATTCCTTCTTTCGTTTGAAAAGGTGCTTTCAACCATCTCTTGATATATAACTTTACCCAGTCGGTTTGTGTATGCTTTTCCACTGCTTTCATTAATAAATCATGATCAATGTTGTCAAATAATCCTTTAATATCGAATTCAAGTACCCAATTGTACTTCCAGCACCGTTTTCGTGTGGTTTCTATTGCTTGGATAGCGCTCTTGTTAGGTCTGTACCCATAAGAATCGTTGTGAAAGAATGGTTCGACCGAAGGTTCGAAAAATAATTTCACTGTCATCTGGGCAATTCTATCCGCAACCGTTGGAATTCCTAATATTCTAGTACCTCCGGCTTTCTTCGGTATTTCCACGGCCTTAACTGCTGGAGGAAAATAGCTTCCAGATGACATTCGATTCCAAATTTTGTACAAGTTATCTTTGAGGTTCACTTCGAAATTTTCGATTGATTGTTCATCAATTCCTGCTGAACCCTTGTTTACTTTCACTTTTAGGTAAGCTTCATATAATAATTCTTTAGGTATTGCATATGGCTTTGTTTTAATCATAAGTTCCTCCCATTTGATGGTTGACTTGTTCATAAAACTGAATAACATAACCCCTTCACTCCATCTCCGTTAGGAGATTTCACAGTTACTACGAGTTATTCCGTCCCTATACATGGCATTGGTACTCTAATTCTTGTGGGGTTTCCACTTGAACTTCTTCCTTAGCATCCATGTCGTAGGTTCCTACGTTCCACACTCAAGCCTATATTAAGTTCACGCTGCCTTTATACCGGTCACCGAACGGACAGTAAACAGGTTTCCTCCGAACTTATCCTGAGTTAACGACTCCCCCTCAGTTTTGATGACATTCCTACGCTTTCGATACTTCTTCAGCAGTTCAATGGTTTTCGTCTCCTTAATATGTACCTGACAAGATCTAGTCCTGCCTTTTCCTTAACGCTCAATACCATAGCTTTTGACTATAGCACCTTAAGGTGGTTTGCAATCTCTACCTGCATAACGATTGCGAGAGGCCTACTCTCATCTTGAGTGCAGCATAGCTCCCTTAACTGCGCTTACGCGCAGCTTGGTTGCTTTCGTAGCACACAATCATCCGCATACCGGACCAGATATCCTTGTTTCAAATTCGTTTGTTTTCTCGCTCGCCTTCTGGCATCATCTGAACTGTAGGATTTCGTCAGGGGAAATACTTCCCACTGGTCGGCAACCC
>NZ_JBAPTY010000170.1:0-13679 GCF_049282395.1 Halobacillus sp.
TCGCCACAGTCGGCTTAGAGAAGAATAATAAAATAAATATCAAAGTGATTCAGGGATTTTAAAAAAAGTAATAAGATCCCCTTTATTTAGTGCGGTCTTAAAGCTGTAATTATTTTCAGGGTAGCCATTTTTTTAACCATTCAAAAAACCGGAATCCAATTGGATTCCGGTTCTATATGTGATTCATTAATCAAGAAAACTTGTGTCGACAAGTCCTTCCAGATTTGGTTTTTCTTCAAGGAAACCAAGTTCATAGGATGAATTAGCAAAATCCTGAAGTGTTTTTTCTTCTACTTCATACGTGAAGTCGATACGTTCCCAGGCATTATCTATCACAGATTGAGAAAGCTCCTGATCAGTAATTTCTTTGATTTTTTTACTGGCAATTGATTTCGCTTCATCTGGGTTGTCTTGAATAAATGTCGTGGCTTTTTTATGAGCTTCTACAAGATTATCGACCATATCCGGGTTATTCTTAACAAGATCCTGAGAAGTTACAAACACCGCTGCAGGAAGAGTTTCTCCAAAAGCTACATTTGGTGTATCTACAAGAACTTTTCCAGTTCCTTCTTCTTCAATGGAGGAAGCCCATGGTTCCGGTACAGTTGCTACATCGACTTTGCCGCTTTCAAATAAGCTCGCATACGTGGCTGGTTTACCTGTTACGTGCTTCATTTGACCGTCAATACGGCTTGAGGTGATGCCATACTCTTCTTTCATCATCGTTTCGAATTGAACGTCATGGGTACATCCTACACGCGGAGAGATAAACGTTTTTCCAGGCATATCTTCCGGAGTGGTAATATCTGCACCGTTTCTAGCCATAATAACCGTGCCTCCAGTTGAACCAGCTGCTACGACATTAATTTTTGCACCGCTTGTAAAGTGGTTCATCGCTGGACCTGGACCAACCAGACCGCCCTGGATATCGCCGGTCTCAAGAGCCGTCATGAAAGCTGAACCATCCGGGAAGTATTGATAGTTCACTTTTGTTCCATCAGGCAGTGTTTCTGAGTACAAATCTTTTTCTTCCGCAACCATGCCGGCTACGTGGTTAATATTCGGGAAGTAGCCTATGGTGATTTCTTTATTGCCATTGCCCTCACCATCACCTTCTCCGCTCGCATTCGATGATTCCTCTCCACCACATGCAGCAAGGATCAGACTTAATGTTAGTAACGTGAAAACAGAAAATAATTTTTTCATATTTCTTTACCCCTCTCTTCTCTATGTTTTTAATAAACCCCAGCGTTTCATTACATTCTTCTCTAATTTTGAAAAAACAAGCTGATCAACGACAGCTCCAATAACGCCAATGATGATAATAATTCCTATAACTTGATCCATTCGGGCATAATCCTGCGCATAGCGTAAGGAATAGCCAAGCCCAGGACCGTTACTTAATAACTCTCCGGCCATTAATGCACGCCAGCTGAAAGCCCAGGCCAGACGCAGACCGGACATGAAATAAGGAATACTTGATGGAATTTCCACTCGGAAAAAGAGTGAAAGTCCATTGGTTCCCATTGTTCTCGCTGCTCTTACCAGCTGCGGTGGGACACTATGAATGGCAGAACGGACATTCAGTGCCATGACAAAAGTTCCGCCCAATACCACGACGAATACAACGGCGAACTCTGAAAAACCGAATAGCATGATCGCAAGCGGCACCCAAACAATACTTGGGATACTTTGCAAAGCAATCAAATACATCCCAGCTGTTTCATCGGCCTGCTTTGATTTACCAAGGATCACACCAAGGATGGTTCCGAACACGATAGCGAGAGAAAGTCCACTGAATAAGTGCCTGAAACTTGCACCCAGAGCATTTAGAAAATCTCCAGTTGTAAATCCTGTGATCAGCGCCTGCCCTACCTGTAAAGGGCCGGGGAAGACGATTTTCTCATAAACCCCTAATGAATAGACTAACTGCCAAATTCCTATAACTGCGAGTAAAAATAGAATTCTTTTAAGAATGACTTTCATAACTAAGCTCTTCCTTCAGGACTTTATTAATTTCTACTTCCAGGAGACCCATCACCTTTTTCTCTAGCTCAATGACTTGAGGGTCATCGCGTCTTCTTGGCCTCGGCAGATCAATATTGAAATCAGCTATGATCTTACCCGGTCGTGTTCCCATAACGATTACGCGGTCAGACAGCTTAATGGCTTCTTGTATACTGTGAGTCACAAAAAGAATGGTCTTCTTCGTTTCTTCCCAGATCTTCATCAATTCTTCATGAAGAATGTGACGTGTCTGCTCATCAAGCGCTCCGAACGGTTCATCCATGAGCAGCACTTTCGGGTCCATAGCAAGAGCTCTTGCGATAGCCACTCGCTGCTGCATGCCTCCGGACAGTTCATGAGTATAATGCTCCTTAAAACGGCTCAAATGAACCATTTGTAGAAAACGATCCGCCTTCTCTTCTGCATCTTTTTTAGATCCCATGCTTTTCAAAGGGAACATCACATTCTCTTTGACATTCAGCCATGGAAAAAGGGAGGCCTGCTGAAAAATCATGCCCCTGTCAGTTCCTGCCTTCTTGATTTCCTGACCTTCCAATACAATCGAACCAGCTGAAACACTTTCAAGACCTGCCACCATGGAAAGAAGAGTAGACTTTCCACAGCCGGAGGGACCAAGCAGGGATACAAACTGATTTTGTTCTATATTTAAATCGATTCCAGAAAACACTTCAAAGCTTCCCTGGTTTTTATCGTCGAACGTTTTACTCACATCATTGATCTGTAAAAACATGGCGGCCCCCTAACACAATAATTCCTATAAACTTACTATGTTTTAATTATAGTATTAGATTATACAGATATTCGAAATAGTGTGTCAACTTGATTTGGAAAATTCATGCATGATTTTTTTCAACAATTCTCCGCCTCCCCATCTTTCGAATAGTAATCGGACATTTAAAAAACTTTAATTGGTAAAGGTTTCAAATTTTGAATATGTGATAAACACTTTGTAAGAAAGGTGGTATCAATCATGGATCAAATGTTATTCGTTCAAACAGGAATGGGAATTGATGTTCATGGTCAAAACATTACAAAAGCCGCCGTACGTGCGGTTAAAAATGCGATCCACACAAATTCTATGCCAGGCATACGTGAGGCTCTGCCCGAAAAATCGCTTGATAATATGAAAACGAATGTGAAGCTTGCTCTTCCTTGCGATCATGATCAGCTGGATCACGAAGAAGTGAAAAAGGCAATCCCATATGGTGAAGTAACTATTGAAATTATGGATGGCGGCATGAAAACCACGAGCGGCATTGTTCTTGAAGATAAGGACGATAAAAACGATCAAATGTACATGGTCAATACTTCCATTGAAGTCGGCTACTAAATTTGTGTATAAAAGGGAGCTTCCCCTAAGCGGAAGCTCCCTTTTTCTCGTTTTCTAAACGAAAGTTTCTATTATATACAATGCTGATTTTTCAGATAAGCTAGACTCAGTTTCGAGATATTTGTTAGAAAGAAGGTCCTTCGGGGGACGATTTCGCTTCCCGGCCCTGCACGATGCAGGGTCGTTCGACGTTGCCACACGACGTGGCGGTCTTAGTCGAACCTCTTCTGCGCGGAGCCTCCTCATATGGTAACGAACCCAATTTTATCTCGAAATCGAGTTTCTACTATCCGACCCTATACTCCAATAAATGAAATAAAAGATCAATATCCGGGAGCTATTTTTAAACAAAAGGAGGAAAGGCCATGGGACCTTCCCTCCTTTTCTTAATCCTCTGATCGTTCCGCTTCTGCTTCATCTATGTCGTTCATGTACTTGTCATAATGAACATTGCGTTCAAACGTCACACGATCAGCTCCCGTGTATCCATGCATATCAGTAGATACAAAAGGCTCAAATTCTTCTACATACCCAGTTCCATCCTGATTGTCCATTAAAGATGAACCATCGTAAGTCATGCTGCTCTGGTTAAAGGAAGCAACCTGTTCATAAGCATTCTGCTCATTATATTCAGGATCATCGGATTGCGTTCCGTAATTCGCCTCGAGATCTTCAAGAACCTCTTCTTCAACGGGGCGATCTTTAGACATTTCCTGATTGGATGACGCTTGAGAAACAGTGCGTGCAGTCGGAAGTGCTTCCAGTCGTTCTTTTGGAATCAGCTTCCCTGTTTTTTCACAGATGCCGTATTTTCCTGCTTTCATTTGGTTAAGGGAATACTCAATATCCGAGAGCTCTTCTTTTAAGTGTCCTAAAAGAGCAATATCTTTTTCTCTTTCATACAATTCGCTTCCAGAATCCGCCGGATGATTATCATACTGGGAAAGCTCACCTGAAGCCATATCACTGGCAAAGCCGCGCTCTATTCCCAATGAGTTCTTTTCCAATAAACGGGTCTCTATTTCCATCTGTCTTTCTTCTAATTGTTTTTTATAGTGTTCGTAATCCATACTTTCCACTCCTGCTTCATAGTCCTTCTTAGTGTGGCTTACGAACAGGTCTCTATACAAAGAGTGTTCTGGTAAATTTCCTTATTGATTTTCACAAAAACCTGTTTGTTTTCCTGGGTACTGGACGACTCTGGGTCATGAAAAGTGAATCATATCCTCCAAGACATTACCCAATCATTGGGTTAACTCTATCGTGTCGTCAGCTGCCTCAATTGCGTCGTTAAGTCACTTTGCATCTTGCTCTACTCGAACTGGTCTATACTTATCTTTATCTCAGAACAATACATAAAAAAAGCGCATCCCCAAAGGGTTGCGCTTTTCAAAATTATTTACGTAAAGCTTCAAGAAAATCTTCTTTTAAATCTTCAATATCTTCAAGACCGATGGACACACGGACAAGCCCCTCGGTTATACCAAGCTCGCCCCGGCGCACTTCTGGAATAGAAGCATGTGTCATTTTAGCCGGTACGGAAATTAAGCTTTCGACTGCTCCAAGACTTTCAGCAAGGGTGAAATAGCGGACATTCTGCAGTACTTTATCTGCTTTTTCCCCGCTTCCTACGTCAAAAGAGATCATTCCGCCGTTTCCGCGCGCCTGATTCTGATGAACGTCATGACCAACGTGCTCTGTAAGACCTGGATAGTAAATGTTTGTCACCTCTGGAAGTCCTTGTAAAAATTCAACGAATGCACGCGTGTTTTCTTCAATTTCTTCCATACGGACTCCCAATGTTTTAATACCACGCATAAGCAGCCAGGCATCCTGCGGTCCGAGAATACCACCGGAGGAGTTTAGTACGAAGTGAACCTCTTCTGCTAATTGTTCAGAGTTCACAACAACCAGTCCGGCGACTACGTCACTATGTCCGCCCAGGTATTTCGTTGCACTGTGCAGAACGATGTCTGCTCCAAAATCAATTGGATTCTGCCAGTAAGGCGTGCTAAATGTATTATCCACGATAAAGGTTAAATTATGAGCTTTAGCAAGCTCAGAAGTTTTCTTAAGATCTGTTATTTTTAACAAAGGATTCGTCGGCGTCTCCACATATAACGCTTTCGTGCGCTCGGTCATCGCTGCTTCAATATTTTTGGAGTCACTGGTATCTACAAAGCTTGCTTCGAGACCAAAGCGGGTAATTACTTGGGAAACGAGGCGGTACGTTCCGCCGTACACATCATCCGTAAAGATGATATGATCTCCCTGCTTAAAGGTCATAAGTACAGCGGTAATTGCCGCCATTCCAGACCCAAAGGCAAAGCCTGCGTAGCCGCCTTCAATTTCTTTAATTAATTCTTCAAGGGCAAAACGAGTCGGATTGCCGGTCCTGGAATACTCATATCCCCGATGCTTTCCTACTCCATCCTGCGCATAGGTACTGACTTGATAAATCGGTACAGAAACTGCACCGGTCTTTTCATCTCCTGTAATACCACCGTGAATTAATTGCGTTTTCTTTCTCATAACTTCACTCCTCATATATCCCTTGGCTTAAGTATCGTTCACTGCTGTCCGGAAAGACCGTTACAATTCTGGCACCAGGTTCAGCTTGCTCCGCTTCACGCAAAGCCGCTTCAAAAGCTGCTCCGGATGAACTGGCTACAAGCAGTCCTTCATTTAATGCCAGTTCCTTTACACGTTGAAAGGCAATGGAATCCGGAATCGTATGAATAGCATCAAAATAAGAGGTGTCCATATAAAAAGGCAGGAATTCCATGCCAATCCCTTCTGTATCGTGCGGACCGGCCTTCCCTCCATTAATGACGGAGCCTTCTGGTTCGACAATTACTGTCTTGATCGCTGGATTCTGCTCTTTTAAATAGCGGGAAGTACCCATAAAGGTTCCCCCTGTTCCAGCACCAGCAAGGAAAATGTCAATTTCTCCATTCAAATCTGTGTATATCTCAGGTCCTAACGTTTCGTAGTATGCATCTGGATTTGCTTGATTATTAAATTGCTGCAGGCTGAATGAATCAGGAATTTCGTCAACCAATTCATCCGCTTTTTTGATGGCTCCGCGCATCCCTTCTTCAGTGGGAGTGTTGATCACTTCTGCGCCGAGCGCTCTCATAAGTGTCTGTTTCTCCTGACTGAACTTTTCAGGGGTGACAAACACAACGCGGTATCCTTTTCCTACAGCAGCAAGGGCAACTCCTATACCTGTGTTACCTGCGGTGGCTTCAATAATCGTGCCGCCCGGTTTAAGCATTCCTTTATTCAAGGCGTCCTCAATCAGTTTTAAACCCAGACGGTCTTTTATACTACCGCCTGGGTTCATGAATTCAAGCTTAGCAAAAATACGGGCTTGATTCGGGATGTCCGAGTGAGTAAGCTCGATCATCGGTGTGTGACCGATTAACGATTGAACATTCCTGACATAACTCATCAAACTCTCACCCTTCGTTTATTAAAAAACTTCCGTCCATTCATCACGTTTGTTAAGCAATTCGCGCGCAAGCTCTTGTGCACCTTCTAAGCTGTGACTCGCTGCGAATCCGCATTGCACTTCATTGCAGGCCGGAACTTCTTTAGCTTCCAGTACGTCATTCAGCGTGTTTTCTACAACCTGAAGGATATTTTCATAGCTGTCATCATTTAGTACAGCAAGATAAAATCCTGTCTGGCAGCCCATTGGACCGATATCGATAATACGGTCGTGATGATTACGGCTGTTTTCAGCCATCAGGTGTTCAAGGGAATGAAGAGCCGGCATATCCATATGCTCCTGGTTAGGCTGTTTTACACGGATATCATATTTGTAGATCTTGTCACCTTTATCTCCTTCGGTTACACCGACAAGACGGATATAAGGAGCTTTCACTTTCGTATGATCCAGGTTAAAGCTTTCTACGTTCATCTGTGTCATAAATCATTCTCCTTTTTTTGCCTGAATCAACCAGGCGTATTTATTCATTTGTTTAAATGATACCTCAAATCCTTGATTGGAAAACATTTCCTTCAACTCATCGAGATACCCGTAATACTCTTCCTGTAAATCCTGCGCCAGATTCAAGTGACCGGATTTTTCCGCATTTTTAATTAATGCTTGTTTATGAGTTTCATCCTTAAAAAGAGTATCTATAAAAATAATCTGACCTTTACTTTCCAGTTTATCATTAAATTTCTGAATTGCTTCTATTTTTTCACTGGTTGTTAAATGATGAAAGGCAAAAGAACTGACAATGGACTGAATAGGTGTTATCAACTGAGGATAATTAAGAAAATCTCCATCAAAAATGGCTGCTTCCGGACACTTCAAGTTGGCAATCCTCCGCATTTCGGATGATGGTTCAATACCAATAACAACTTTATTCTGTCCGATCATTTTACGAGTCAAATTAGCTGTCCCTATACCGAATTCCATAACCGGAGAAATGGAGAGACCGGCCAGAAGTTCCAGCATATCCTCATAACCCTCAAAAACTTCTTTATATTCTGGATCATTTCCAGACACTGTATCATCATATGAACTCGCCCATTGGTTAAATAGGTCGACAAATTCTACGCCCATCTTTCTTCCATCCCCTAATCTTTATAATCCCTATCAACAAACTCGGGATTACATGTTTAATGTATCATATTTCAGAGGGAGGCTCAACGGAATAGTCTTAAGACCTATTTTTAGCAAAAAAAAGATCCGCTCCTCCTGTGGAAAGAGCGGATCTCCTGCTATCTTCGTCTTTGAGAGCGTTTTGTTTTTTTCTTTGGTGGTTCTGATTTAGATTCTTTTTCCTTACCTGGGGATAAATTGGCAAGGGAACGGCGTTCTATTTTCTGTTTAATACTCTTTTCAATCGATTGCAGAGCCTGGCGATCCTTTGGAGCAGCAAACGTAATTGCAAGCCCCTTCCCTCCAGCTCTTCCGGTACGGCCAATCCGGTGAATATAACTCTCAGGGTCCTGCGGGATGTCGTAATTGAACACGTGCGTGATCCCTTCCACATCAAGACCGCGGGCGGCTACATCGGTTGCTACTAGATATTGAATCTTTGCATCACGGAACCGCTTCATGACTTTCTCCCGTTTCGCCTGCGATAAATCGCCATGAAGTTCATCTGCTTCAAACCCATGGCTTAACAAGGCATCATTCAACTTCCTTGCTCTACGTTTAGTCCGGCAGAATATCAAAGCAAGGAAAGGGCGGTGTTCCTGCATAATTTCAATCAATGTATCCTGCTTGGCACGGTCGGTTGTTTCATAGACCAGCTGTTTAATTCCCTCTAATGTTACAGTCTTTTCCTGCACCGTAATTCTTCTTGGATCCTTGAGAATTTTCTTGCCCAGCTGATTGACCTGAGTTGTGATAGTCGCCGAGAATAACATGATTTGTTTTGTTTCAGGTGTCTGGCTTAAGATATCCTGTACATCTGGCAGAAAGCCTGCTTCAAGCATCTGATCCGCTTCATCGAGAACCATGTATTTCACCGCTTCAAGAGAAATCGTTCCCCTCCGTAAATGGTCAAGCATTCTCCCTGGTGTTGCAATGACAATATGTGCTTGTCCATCCAGCTTATGAGCCTGTTTGGCTACGTCCTGACCGCCATAAACAGCCAGCACATGCATATCCTCTGTCTTTAACTTTCGTACTTCTTCCGTAATCTGAAGCGCAAGCTCCCGTGTAGGCGTGACAATCACTGCCTGTACGGTGGCCTCCTCTACACGGATATTCTGTAAAATTGGCAATAGAAATGCAAAGGTTTTCCCTGTTCCTGTCTGCGCTTGAGCAATCACGTCGCGTCCATCCATTAAAGCGGGAATCGCTTCTTGCTGGATAGGAGTGGGAGCCCCAATACCTTCTTGCGTTAATTTATCAATAAACTCTTTCCGTACCCCTAGTTGTTCAAATGTTTCCTTCATTACGATCACTTCTTCCTATTATAACCTTCTTCTATTATTGTACCTGAAACCTATGATTTATGAGCCCTTTTAGTGAAATTAAGTTTGAAAAAGCTCTGATTAACCTCATTGTTAGTATTACGTTTAAGCTCCCGTTACTTGAAGACTCAGTTTCGAGATATTTTGAGTGGAAGGTCCTCCGGGGGACGATTTCGCTTTCCGTGGGCATGTGGTAAGCTTCCTCAGGCTTCGCCTTCCGGGATCTTACCGATCATGTTCATCCCACAGGAGTCTACATAGTCCCCCTCCGGACCTAGCCGGATCAGAAACTTGAAAAGGCTTCATTCTTCACCCATTTGAGAAGAAATAAACACATGGACGTGTACATTTTTTAGGCTGGACCTAAGCAGGATAGCCTGATATATAAGCATTTCTAGTAGGTTAAGGAAGAGAAAAATCCTCTCTATCCGTGGGGCCGCTATTCGTAATAAAGGTGGGTTAGTGGGGAAATAGCGAGACTCCCATGGGAGAAGGAACTAGGTGAGATCCCGCAGGGAGTGAAACGAGCGACTAAGCTCATGGTAAAGAGGAGGATCGACTAAAATCGCCACATCCTGTGGCAACGTCGATCGATCCTACGTCGTGTAGGGCCATAGGAAAGTGTTCTAATGTGGAATCACCCCAAAAGACACCAACAGCATAAGCCGAGCTACAAAAGGATGGTGGTTTTTCCGTCCGTTGATGCTCGGCTTATGTCTCGAGTCTCTGGGTGATGGAACAAGACGAGTTATTTCCTCACCAGCCCTTCTTGAAATATCGTAACGGACCCGTATTACCTCGAAACTGAATCTTCAACTAAACGACCCGATTCTGTAATAAGCCTTTTTAAAATTCACCATAACTTTAAAGCAAAGCCATAAAAAAGAACAGGCTGTCCGCTAGACAGCCTGCTTCCCCGATTATACGTCTTTTTTAGAAATATACCAGTCGATATATTCAATGCCTTCTTCCTCGGCACGTTTCGCTGCTTCTTCTTGCGATTTCGGAGGTGAAACCACTGCTTTATCTCCTTCCTGCCAGTTAGCAGGAGTGGATACACCGTGTTCATCTGTCGTCTGTAGAGCTTTCACGAGACGCAGGATTTCCTGCATGTTTCTTCCGGTCGTCAGTGGATAATAAATGATAGACCTGATCTTCTGTTTATCGTCAATGACAAATACAGCACGACTTGTTTCTACCTGACTTTCGCCTGGCATAATCATACCGTATTTCATAGCTACTTGTTTATCAAGATCGGCAATAACAGGAAATTCAATGTTCGTATTAAAGTTTTCTTCGATACTTCTAATCCAGGCAATATGGGATGGAACACTATCAACGCTTAATCCCAGCAGTTCTGTGTTCATTTCTTTTAATTCAGGATAGATTTCCTGAAGCCCCACAAACTCTGTTGTACAAACCGGGGTAAAATCTGATGGATGAGAAAATAGGACAAGCCACTTGCCTTTATAATCTTCCAACGAGATGTTTCCTTGACTGGTTGCCGCATTAAAAGCTGGCGCGTCATCTCCAATTCTCGGCATTTGTACTTGTTGATTTGTTTCTGTCTGTTCCATTTTTCTACCTCCTTTTAAATTAAAAAACCCTCTTGGGTATATGTACCACCAGACCCCTGGTGGTTAATCATGGAATTTTAATAACAGGGCAAAAGACTTAATTACAGCTCATGAACCTATGTATTCATATGATTAATTTCTAAATAGCTTCATGCACCTCCCTTCCTTCCCATATAGTAGTAAAAAGATTACCGTGCTTAGGAGGTCCTACCATGGATATAAACGTGAGAAGCGGGGATACGCTCTGGTACTACTCTAATTTATTTAATGTACCATTAAAACTGATTATAGATTCCAATCCACAAGTAAACCCTTCTGCCTTAGTTATCGGTCAGATCATTAAAATCCCAGGCTACCAAGTAAGTTCTTATAAGATTCAAGCGAATGATACATTTTGGAAAATTGCTACCGAAAGACGTATCGCTGTCGACTCGTTAGCTTTACTGAATCCGACTGTTAATCCGAGACAGCTGCAAATCGGACAATCTATACGAATTCCTGTAAAAGTTACCTACCGGGTAGTGGATGGAAATCAGGCTTACGACTATCAGGTTTTGACCGGACACTTGAATGAACTATTAGAAATTTATCCGTTCATTCGCAATGAAACCATCGGTCAGAGCGTAATGGGAAAGAATTTGGATGAACTTCAAATTGGACGAGGATCGAAAATTGTTCACTGGAACGGGTCTTTTCATGGGAACGAATGGATTACTACCGCTGTAATCATGCAATTTTTAAATGATTATTTATTAGCTTTAACGAACAAAGAATCGATTCGCGGTCTGGATGTTGGTCCTTTTTATGATCAAGTCACCTTATCCATTGTTCCGATGGTGGATCCGGATGGAGTTAACCTGGTCCTAAATGGCCCTCCTGAAGGCGAATTTGGTCAGGAAGCTCTTAGAATCAATCAGGGGAGTACAGATTTCTCAGGGTGGAAAGCGAACATACGTGGAGTGGATTTAAACAATCAATATCCTGCTAAATGGGATGTGGAAGCAGCGAGAAAACCAAAAGAACCAGCATTCAGGGATTTCCCTGGATACCAGCCATTAACAGAGCCTGAAGCAATCGCCATGGCTGAACTTGCAGGAGAACGATTATTTGAAAAAATGTTAGCATTCCATACTCAGGGTGAGGTTATTTACTGGGGGTATGAAGGACTTGAACCGCCAAGAGCTATGACGATCGTTAATGAATTCGGTCGTGTCAGTGGATATGAACCCATTCGTTACGTGGACAGTTACGCAGGATACAAAGACTGGTTTGTAAAAGTGTACCGGCAGCCAGGCTTTACTGTGGAACTGGGTGAAGGTGTTAACCCCCTCCCTCTCAGTCAGTTCGATGAAATCTATCAGGAAACGATCGGTATTTTTCTTGCCAGTATGTATATGTAAAAAAGCGATGCCTGTTGCGGCATCGCTTTTTAATTATTCTTAGATACCAACAAATATACGATCTAGCACTTTTAAAAAGTACCGGGGCTTTTTCTAACACTTCTCTTTATTTAGGGACTTCGCAGATGCGTGAGGAAAGAGTTTGTTTTAAAATGGACATAGTAATGATAAGGAAAGAAGGTGGCAGCATGAGCAATAAAGAAATAGAAGATAAATTACAAGAAGGCATATATGGTAAAAAGCAAATCAGACCCTCTGAACGTAAACGGTTCTTAGGTACAATTAGAGAGCGCGTAGTCCTGGCGCTCACGAAGGGACAACTGATGCAGGATCTATCTCTTAAAGAACTAGAGAAAGCTATGCAACAGCATCCAGAGACCAAACTTTTACTAAACGGTCACGTAGCTTCGAGATTTATGAAGGAAGAAAAGAAGTTAGCAGCTAAATATAAGATCCCCTACACGAATGTTATGAATCAGAATGCAGACTCAGATCTTGGTGCGGTATTAACGTACGATTACGCTGTGGATATAGAAGATATCTTTGTTCCTGAAAAGGAGGAAAAACCAGAAGAGAAAGCTAAAGATTCCGGTTTTTTATCTACGGTTAAGAGCTGGTTTACTTCTAAGTAAGCCTAGTAAGTTAAAGCATCCCATTCAAAGGCTGCCAAAAACGATTGCTCAACGGAACTAAGAAAATCAACTCACATATAAAAGACCCTCCTACGAGGGAGAGTCCTGTTGAGATATCATTTAAAATCTGTTCATTTACAGCTTCGACTGCTCCATATGTCCATCATGCTCTACGATTACTTTCAGTGCTTCGTCATAATTTTCTTCTGGAATTTTGAAATTGAGCACATGAGTAAGATGGCGTTTATCAGCCATTGCATCCTTGTCTTTATTGGGAGTGATTACATCTGTAAAGTTAAATGTTCCTCCGCCGGTATTCGCCGATCCACTTGCAGGAACGATTGGCGTTAGATCCACTTCTTCCGGGATAGGTTCAACGGCTTCTTGTTCAATATTATACTTTTGCAAAGATGATTTTGCGCTTTCTGCATCGTTTTCCGTTCTAAAATAAGCTTCTACATGTTTAGTCATCGTCTCAATCCCCTTTTAAAAGTGTTCTACTATGTATAATATCCTTTTTGTCACTTTTAAAACGTTTACCCCCCTTATATCATCCCGGTACTCTTCAACTAAAGCTCCCGTTTCATGAAGACTTAGTTTCGAGACTTTTGTGAGAATTTGGTCCTGCGGGGGACGATTTCGCTTTTCGCGGGCATGTGCTGAGCTTCCTCGGGCTTAACAGCCCTGCGGGATCTCACCGATCATGTTCATCCCGCAGAAGTCTTCATCGTCCCCCTCCGGACCTGGCTAAATCTGAGACTCGAAACGG
>NZ_JBAPTY010000171.1:0-16819 GCF_049282395.1 Halobacillus sp.
CGGCTGGGCCGGGAGCTTATTTTGGCCGGCTTCCATAAACAAACAGGTCGTTTTCGTACCTCCGCCATCAATTCCAATGACATAATTCATGGGCATCCCCCAAACTATTTTATGAATTCAGTATAACGTTCATGAATTTTTATGTCAATTATACTATGTGATTTCGATATAAAATTTTAGAAGCATTTATACAATATTTAGTGGAATTTTATGGATGACCTGAGGTGGAATAATATGGATTCTTATGAATGACTACATCTGGATTAGTAGATTGCGTTTAAAAACTTCACTATATATTCTTAAATCATATATCTTGACTTCGAACTATTTTCTACGTTACCTTTAATCGTGCAGATAAAAATCATAAGGAGGAATGCCAAATGTCAACACTAACACTAGACCAAGCACACAGTGCTATCGACTTTCAAATTAAACACATGATGGTATCGAAGGCTAAAGGAGAATTTACTGATTTCAATATAGAGGTGAATGGTGACTTTACAGATCTTGAGTCTGCTAAAATCACAGCAACAATTCCTGTACAATCGATTGATACAGGAAATGAAGATCGTGATAATCATCTTCGCGCCGGTGACTTCTTTGAAGCAGAAACGTATCCGAATATGAATTTTGAAAGTAAATCCATCCAAAAAGTAGATGATGATGAATACAAAATCACCGGAGATTTTACGATTAAAGGGGTAACGAACGAAGAAACATTCAACGTAGAGTATAACGGAACTTCCAAGAGTCCTTTGGACGGCAGTACGGTAGCTGGCTTCGACGTAACCGGGAAAGTCAACCGCGAAGCGTATGGCATGACGTATAACGCTGCCATGGAAACTGGAGGCCTTATGCTAGGTAAAGATGTAAAATTCGAAGGAAACTTTGAATTTATCGTATCTGAATAATACAGAAAAAAATTCCAATCCTCATGCACGAGAGGGTTGGAATTTTTAATTTATCGCTTCTGCCACAATGCCCCAACTATCTTTCCCCCTCTCTTTCGTGGTAAGATAATAGTAACGATAAGGAGGTTGATTTATGCCCTTTTCTACTGTAACGGTTAAAGAAAATAAGCAGGAATCCCAGTTGCAAGTCCAGCGAATGGCGATCTTCAACCAGTGTAAAATTATTGAAGCCGTCAATGATCAAGATGAAACGTACTATCTTTTTTTTCATAAAGGTCAGTATTTGAATTATGCTTCCGCGAAGAAATTGACCAAGCGGTCTTATGTGAATAAAGCCTTCCAAAAAGGGATTGTATTCATACCTCCTCACCCGCTGATCGATTTCGTCCTCTCCTCCCAGCCTCAGTTCAGCAAGCGAAGTTTTAATGGATTATTTAAAAAACTCCAGAACTATTATAGTTTGCAGGAAACGGCTTTGATTGCCACTTACTTCGAATCCTTTATTAACAAAGAAAAATTATCAAACTTTATCGAATCCCTTTTTTACAAAGAACGCCGTGACGGGAAATTACTTTCATGTTATCGAATTCTTCACATCCTTAAAGAGTTCTCCCCACATCATCGTTTAGCGGACGCATTTTCAGGAGATCTTGATTTCAACCGATATGATGAGCGTTACAAAAACAATGATGAGACGATTCTATCCTCCGATCCAATTTATCTGGAGAAAAAATTGTATTCTTCCAAGCACCATGATCAGTCATTTCAGAAATTATCAAATATGTATGCTAAACAAGGCCGAATAAATGACTTGCTGGCGATCTCGATTCAGCAAGCTGTCCACACACAGGAACCAAAAGATTATGCATCCCTGCAGGAGCTGATAGACAGCCGCTTCGAGGACTTAGACCGACTCTACCTGCTTGAAGATTTGTATAAAAGGGGCCTGACCATTGAGACTCTGCAGCAGGATTTACTGCATGCTTATATCGAAAATGAAAAATTCAAGGATATCTTAAAACTGATCCACCAAACTGGACTCACTTTAACCCCTCACCAATCCGATCAATTAGTGAAGATGGTTAAAGGAAATGAGGACGCAGCAGAGGAATTGACCACTGAAGAATTACAGATGCTTCTCGGCCATTTGCTGGAAAGCGGCGACCCCGAGGCAGCTGAGATTCTTACCCAGGCGATCAGTTCCCTGCTGGATGAACATGAGATTTCGTATATCAAAAAATGGGCAGAGCCGCTCAAGCACCACCCCCAGGCAGAACCCATTATAAAAAAAGTTGACCTGATGAACGAACTAATCGAGGATCCGAACCAGCAAATGAAGTTAGGCGAACTTTATCATGAATTCCGCCAGCCTCAAAAAGCCATTGAGTGTATGAGTTTTGATATGGAACTTCGTGAAGAAGACCATCGACCAGTCCAGTGGCTTGCTAAACTGTATCAAGAAGTGGGCATGAAAGAAGAGCATCACGCCTACAAACAGCTGTACATTGATATGGTGAAACGTCGAGCATAAAGATTCAAGAAGCACAACACGAGCCCAGCAGCGTGTTGTGCTTTTTCTATTTGCTGACATAGTTTAATTTGATCGCTCCCTTACCATTAATCATCTGCTCCTGCATATCCGCAGTTTGTACCGTTTTCCACGTATGGCTTGTTCAATGGTGCATTGGTAAAAAAAGAGTGTTAGCCTTTAATATAAGGGAATACATACCAAAACAAGAGAGGATGTGTACATAATTGAAAGTAAAAATTAAACATTTAATTTGTCTCTCAGGACTTGGGTTACTGCTAAGTTTTCTACTCCCTGTCAATGTTTCAGCCGCAGTCTTCGGCCCAGACTCCTGGGAACAATACCGGTTAAACAAAACAAATAACCCTGCCCACGGAGGATCCGTAGATGAAACCATCCGAAAAAAATACCCCACCGACAACCAGCTCAGGGCTACTCCAGTAGTGGTTAATGACACCCTCTACATCGGAAACCACAATACCGGAAGCCTGCAAGCCTTTAATGTAAAAAGTGGCGATCGTCTATGGAAGTCTTCTGCCCCTAACTGGGTACATTCAGAAATGGTATACAAAGACGGCGTTCTTTTCGTAGGCTACGGGAACCGTTATTATCAGGAAAATGGTAACCGTGGAACCGGAGAAAGCGGAGTCCTGGCTGTAGATGCAGAAACAGGAGAAACCGTATGGAAGTTTGATACGAATGGAGAAGTCATGCCTACACCCGCCATCCATGGAGATCATGTCTATATCACGGCAGGGGATGAACAGCTATATGGCGTGAACCGGGAATCAGGGGAACTGGACTGGCAGTTTGACCTCGGAAGTATCGTCAGTATGTCCTCTCCCGTCATTGAAGGGGATACTCTTTATGTAGGCGGAGGTGGAAGTGCAGATCAGTTTCATTTTAATGCCATCAATCTTGCCAATCAGGAACGAAAATGGGAAACGGAATTTGACCAAGTGGCGGCAGGGCTCGATGACGTGCCCCCTGTCGTAAGTGAAACTTCGATCTATACCACTGCCCTCGTAAAAGCCGAGGGAGACAATATGTATGAACATATGCTGTATGAAATGGACAAAGAAACGGGTGAAATCACGCATAAAGAATCCCTGGGCACAGGAGAGCATGTAAAAAACAATAAATCCGGTGCTCCTGTCCTGCAGGATGGAACCATTTTTGTGGGAAGCCCGATTACACAAAAATTCTACGCCTTTGATACAGAAGCTAAAGAGATGAAATGGGAGTATGAAGGCGGCGTCAATAAAGCCCCTCCTGTTGCCTATAACGAATATGTTTATTTTGGTAACGCAGCGGGAGACGTCTTCACTTTTGAAGCAGAATCCGGCGAGTTGGTTAACCAGATGAAGCTTGGCGGTACGCTTGCCCCGGCCGGCGCGATTATTATGAACGAACATTATATATCTGGAAGCCAGGACGGAAATGTTTACATTCAGCCGCTTGAAGATATTCGAACTCTAAGTGAATCCGAACTATACACTGGCGAAAAGTCAGAGGAATTTACCGAAGTATCATCGGATCAGGCAAACGCCGGGGACTCCACATCTTCATCCGAAGGCTCTGAAGAACCCAGCAACTCGAACACTACCCTGATCATCATCCTTGTCGTATTAGCCCTAGTCATTTTCTTAGGTATCTATTGGTCTCGTAAAAACTCTGAAAAAAAGAAATCTCAGTCAAAATAATGCTATTAAAAAAGCCGCTCTTATCGTAAGAGCGGCTTTTTGATTTCTGTTATTGAGCTTTTCGCTGATCTTCCGAATGTCTTATATTCGCTTTTAAGCGGCGAATGTCCACTTTCGTTAAAATCGAGACAATCAAAGCAACGACGAACAAACCAGCAAAATAAATCAAGCTGCTTTCATAACTGCCCACTGTATCCCGCATGAAAGCGGCAAAAGATGGACCTACTAAGCCGGCAGCTGCCCATGCGGTTAAGATATAACCGTGAATAGCTCCGAGTTCCTTCGTTCCGAACAAGTCACCGATGAAGGCAGGGATGGTTGAGAATCCTCCTCCATAACACGTATAAATAATCCCAAAGAAAATAACAAACAGCGTGACCGACGTCGTCATAGGCAACACGATGAACAGCACGATTTGAATAGCAAAGAAAATTAAGTAGGTCGTGGAACGTCCAATATAATCAGATGCGGTGGCCCAGGCAATTCGCCCGCCACCATTAAATAGTCCCATAATTCCTACTAGAGAAGCAGCCGCTGCCGAGGTCATCCCTACACTGTTTTCCGCAAGCGGTTTTGCAGCGGATATTACAGCGATCCCACAGGTAACATTAATAAACAGCATGATCCATAGATAATAGAAACGCTTCTTCTTCAAGGCTTCCTTCGCTCCGATGAATGCAAGATCCATCTTATCTACATCCTCTTCCTCTGAGTCATCATACCCCTCCGGCGTCCATCCTTCTGGCGGACGTGACATGTAGAGAGAAGATAGAATCATAATAACAAAATAGGAAGCTCCTAAAATATAAAACGTCATAGCAATTCCTACTGAACCGATTAACCAGTTCATGACAGGACTGGCAATTGCGGCCGCAAAACCAAAGCCCATAATAGCCATGCCGGTTGCAAGTCCGCGTCGGTCAGGGAACCATTTAACCAATGTAGAGACAGGTGCTATATAACCCACACCGAGTCCAATTCCTCCAAGTACTCCATAAAATAAATACAAAGCCCACAATGATCCGAGATTAACAGCAAATCCTGAGCCGAATACTCCAATTCCAAAAAATATGGCAGCCGTAATACCAGCTACGCGCGGGCCATACTTTTCCACATACCAGCCAAGAAAAGCAGCAGATAATCCTAGGAATAAGATAGCTAAACTAAATGTAAATTGTACTTGCGACGAACTCCACCCAAATTCCTCTATTAAAGGATTGGTAAAGTTACTCCACGCGTACACGGAGCCAATGGAAATATGTATCCCTACCGCACATAAAGCAATCAGCCATCGATTCTTCACCTTCTGTTTTGCCATAATTGTCCTCCATTCGAGATAAATATAAATCTCTTACCTCTTTCCTTTCTTATGAATTTTCAAACATACTTTGGCATAGGAGGATATAATTTACATTACATTTGACTAGTAAAGGATCGGGAGAGTCAGGTATGGTAAAAGGAGAGACTTTTCAGGAGGTGGGAAATATCCATAAACGAATAGAGCCTTTCAAAACGGCATCCATTCAATTTAATCCAAAGCTTAACCGGCGGAATGCGAATATACGCGAGCTCAAGTCCAAAGTAAGGGAAGCTGCAAAGAATGGGGCCAAACTGATCGTTACACCGGAAATGTCGACGACAGGTTACCATTATCTGGACCGATCCGCGATAAGTACCTATGTAGACACCATTCCCGGCCTTACGACAGATCATTTTTCTGAAATAGCTGAAGAGTTCGGGGTTTATATTGTGGTCGGTATGGCGGAGGAGGATTTAGAGTCAGGGCTTTATTACAACTCATCCGCGCTTGTTGGCCCTCACGGATACATTGGAAAATATCGAAAGATCCATCAATGGGTGGTGGAAAATTATTGGTCGTGCTGGGGGGACATCGGCTGCCCTGTTTATGAAACGGACATTGGCAATATTGCGATGATCATCTGCCAGGACTCTGCCTATTTGGAATCTGCGCGTCTTGCAGCCGTAAACGGAGCCGATATTCTCTGCTTTCCTACTAACTCGTCCAGTGCTTCCATCTCAATGCTGCAGCACTGGGCGGAAATGAACGGCCTTTATGTAATTAGTGCAAACCGTACGGACAAAGAAGAAGATTTTCAGATGATCGGTTCTAGTGCCTTGTGGTCTCCTTACGGAAAAAAGCTTTCCGAAGCTCCTGTCTCAAGGAATGAAAATGGTACGGACGATTTATTTTTGTACGGTGAAATTGATCCAGCACAGTTTAAAAACCCGGGCAAAGACCGGCTGCTCGAGCGCCGAATGGATTCCTATAAAGACCTCATGCTGTTTCTTGGACCATGGGATTACACGAAAAATACGGTATCGCGTGATATCAAGGCCGCTGCCCTCCAATACGAACCAGATATCGGAAATAAAAAAGCAAATTTGGAAAAAGTAAAAGAACTTATCCAGAAAAAAGTTGATGATGATGTGAATTTAATTGTCCTGCCGGAGCTCTCGTTAATTGGACCCGTTCACGCCAGGAAAAAGAGGGATATTCATGATTATTCAGAAACCGATGACGGTCGGACAGTCAAAGAGATGAAGAAACTCGCAAAAGAAGAAGCTGCTCACATCGTCTTCGGTTTTGCAGAAAAGGAACTGCCACATTACTATAATTCAGCGATTATAGTTAATCCAGAGGGAGAAGTCATAGGAAAACACCGCAAAATTCATCTTGATGAACGTGATGAAAAATGGGCGACTCCAGGCAAACACATCTCCATCACCCCGGTCAACGGGTTTGGACGTATTGGAATGATGATAGGGTATGACGCTGTCTTTCCTGAGGTGGCCAGTGTACTCGCTGTTAAAAGGGCTGATATGATTTGTATTCCAACTAGTTGGAACGGTCAGTATGGAACGGAACTCACAATGAATCAGGATATGTTCGCAAAACCTTACCCCAAAGGCACAGTCTCTACATGGGATGCAGTCGCTAAAGGAGCCCAGGCCGCTGTCATTGTGGCTAATTTTTCAGGTAGCGAACAGAATTATAAAGGACGCAGTGCCATCTATAACCTTGATCAGAATTACACGAAAGACGAATCAGTCATTGCTCCACAGTCTGTTGAACATGTGCTTATGAATGCGTTTCAAACCATGAAATCTGACTGGTGGCTCGATCAGGAAAAACTGATTATGACAAGGAGAACAGCTTTCTACAAACCGCTTGTCACTCGTGAACCTCCTTTTTTTTAGAGATAATAACATGAAGAAAAGGGTGTTTCCTTGGGAGGGAACACCCTTTTCTATTTACACTTTACATAATGAATCAATAAATGCTCATACCTAAGTAAACGATGAAAGATATAGTGACTAGTCCAGTAAGAAACATGGCTCTTTGAACCTTTGTCCACTTCTTCATCCAGCCCCAGCGTTTTCGATCTACATCAAACCAGAAGAAATCTGCGACCACTGCTAATACGATAACGAATAAAGCAGCAACTATCTCCACAGGTATAGACACCTCTTTTCTGAAAAAGAAATTCTCTTCTAATATCAATTTTACGAATACGAAACAAATTGGGTTCAAAATTATGGAACTTTATACAGGGAAATCTATATTTCTGTTTCCTCAGCTATAAGCAAAGCTTAAAACTAGGACATGTCTATTTTGAATAACATGATATATAGTGACAATAACGAAGGAGCGTGGCTATGCAAATTCATGTGGTGGAGCAAGGAGACTCGTTATGGAGAATTTCACAAAAATACGGATCTGATATGAATCAGATTGTTCTTCTCAACCAGCTGAACAACCCTGATACTCTCGTCATTGGGCAGAGCCTTGTGATTCCTGACCCGGTTCGTGAATATGTGGTGCAGCCGGGGGATAGTGTATATGCCATTGCTCAGCGCATCGGCGTATCAATCGAAGAGCTAGCCGAAGTGAATAATATTACGAACCCTGCACAAATTTATGCGGGTGAGATGCTGATCCTTCCCTACTTCTCCCATGAGGTGAAACCGGGGGAAAATTTGTGGAGCATTGCTTCTCGTTACGGTACTACGGTTAACCAACTGGCGCAGGTGAATTCGATCGCAAACCCTACTCTCATATATCCTGGGCAGACATTAAGAGTCCCTGCACTGCCTCGCCCTTTAATCGAAGTAAATGCCTACACGACAAAGCTCAATGTGTCTGGCAGCCAGGAAGTCCGGACGCTGGGCCGAAACTTTACCTACCTCTCACTTTTTATGTATGCCATTCAGGCAGATGGAAGTATAACGCAACGAGATGAACAGCCTGTGCTGGACGCTGCCGCTTCGACAGGAGCACTCCCACTTCTTGTCCTCACTAACTTTTCAGATGGATCCTTTGATTCCGATCTGGCCGCAACCCTTCTTAGAAGCCCACAACTTCAGGATACACTAATCACCAATTTGCTGGAGGTGATGGGTCAAAAAGGGTACAGAGGGGTGAATGTTGATTTTGAATACGTGTATCAAACAGATCGGGATAATTACAATGATTTCTTGCGCCGTTTAACTGACAGATTGCGGCCCCAAGGTTTTCTCGTCTCCACTGCCCTTGCCCCTAAAATCAGCGCTGATCAGCAGGGACTTCTCTATGAAGCTCATGATTATGAAACCCAGGCTAACATTGTAGATTTCATTGTTCTTATGACCTATGAGTGGGGATGGGCCGGAGGGAGACCGTGGGCGATTGCACCGATTAACAAAGTGAGAGAAGTGCTTGATTACGCCGTAACCGTTATTCCTAGAGATAAAATACTTATGGGGATGCCGCTCTATGGACGCGACTGGAAGATTCCCTGGGTGGAAGGAACGCTCGCCCGAACCGTAAGTCCGGTGGAAGCCGTGCAGCTGGCTGCAAACTATGGAGTAGCTATTCAGTATAATGAAGAATACCAATCTCCCTTCTTCCGATATACCGATAACAGTGGCCAGGAACACGAAGTATGGTTTGAGGATGCGCGAAGTGTTCAAGCGAAATATGATACCATCAAAATTTACGGACTGAGGGGGGCAAGCTATTGGGTTCTCGGGAGTCCTTTTCCACAAAATTGGCCTGTGCTGCAAAGTAATTTTCGTGTGAAAAAGTTGTGATTAACAAAGAGAGAGGATCAATTTTTTCGATCCCCTCTTCTTTATTTTATAAATCATTTCGTTCGGTTTCATCAATATCAATTTCAGATATTTTCAAGCCATCCCCATTCACATGTACAGTATAATTTTTAATTCGATCATAATGAATCTGTTCATCCTTATGGTTTGTGAAAATAAATTCTTCGTTTGTTGTTATGATAAAAGCAGCATCACTCTTTTCTTCTACTTCTATTATTTCATTATTCGTGAATTCATAGTTGTAACCCTTATCTTTCAAGTCTCCTATATATTCTGCAATATCTTCTTCAGCTTTACTGCCTTCTTCGAGATAAGGGGCCACCTGGTCATAATCACGGTCATTTAAAGCACTTTCATATGAATCTCTAAATCCCAATACATGTTCTTCAGCATCTACTGAAGTCCACATATTAGCATCCACAGACTCTACTTCTTCATCTTCTGTCTCGGTTTCGTAAACTGGAATTTCTTTCTCTATCTCTTCCTCTTCTTCAAACTCGAATACTAATGAACCCCACATGTTAGAGTCCGGATTTATGGATTCGGTTTGAAGATTCTTACCTTCTTCATCTTTCCACTCTGCATGTAGCACTACCTCTTCTTCTGGAAAAGGCCCTAGA
This sequence comes from Halobacillus sp., assembly GCF_049282395.1. NCBI lineage: Bacteria > Bacillati > Bacillota > Bacilli > Caryophanales > Bacillaceae > Halobacillus > Halobacillus sp. The sequence goes on from NZ_JBAPTY010000171.1 coordinate 9,872, forward strand.
GCCTGATATTCAGATAATTTCTTCTTGGTGCTTTTTCCATTAATAAACAAAGTAGCATCAGAATGGTTCGTTTCAATTCTATACGTTTCTTCAGGGAAATGAGCAAGAACTTCCGTTTCTTTTGCCTCATTAGGATATACAGACACAGTTTCCTCATAACTAAATTCACCAAAATCATTAGAAGAAGATCCCTCAATACCGTATTCCCCGGGATATGCTTTACCTAGTTCCACAACCTCTCCCGCTTCTTTCACTTTTGCAGTATGATCTCCCATGTTAACCGTAGTCTTGTCCATAGTTGCTGAAGCGACTACATTATTAGGTATAGCCTCAATCTCGTAGCTATGATATAAACCAGGTACAATCGTATTCCTTTTTACTACAAATAAATCATTTCCATTGTAATCTTTTACAGTCGAATCAAAGGGTTGAGAGTCTTCCGAATGAAATTCATCTGTAAATTGCATTCTCAGCGACTCCCAATCACCTTGATGAATAAATTCTAAGTATTTATCTTTATCTAGTAAGGCTTCCTTATCCACTTCTACGTGGTTAAAAAACGCTTTGGCATCTCGATCTGTCAAAGCACGATCCATAGCCTGAACTTTTTTGAGTGGATCAAGCGCAGATGATATGGCAATATGAGTACCAATTAAAAGAATGATCACCGCCACTGAAACAGTTGCAATAATTTTTGTTTTTCGTGTCAGAGGTTTCCTGTGCACCTTTTGAGTTTCAGACTGTTTTTCTTTCGTACTGGCTCCTTCTTCATGTTGATTTTTTCCACAGGATGTACAAAAATGTTCATCCTTCTCAACGGGACTTCCACAGTGTGTACAATAGTTCACAACTATTTCTCCTTTCCTGCATCACTCATCCTTCTTTTATGGTTCATTACTATTGTTAAAATTTAAAATAAACAGCCATTCAGCATTATGTAGTGTGGTGATTATAGTTTTTTAAAAGAAGTTGAGGAAGGATTCTATATCTCTCAAAGTGTTGACAGCCATTCCACGTATTATTAAATAAGAGATTATTAGTATAGACAGACTAGTGCCGGTACTCCAGTAAAAGATATTTTTTTCTGGCATTTTGGTAATCCCATGGTGATAAATAAACAGGGTAGGAACAATTAATAGGGCAAAGAATGCTGAAATGCTTAATGTAGTTACTGTAAGTACTATAGCCCCACTTAAGCCAAATACAATTGCTAGCAGATTCACGCCCACAAAAGGTATTAAAACCCCGCCGTATTGAGCTATTCCACTTCTTAAACTTAAAGTAAGATTCAAAAATTTAGATACAATGAATAGAACAGCAAAACTAACTGCAATACCTATCAAGGAAACTACAAATATCCGGGAACCCACCGCAAAAAATGGAAGAGACTGACTTTCCATAAAAAATCCACTGGCTTGTTTGAAGAGGGTGTTCACTAAAAAGTAAATACTCAATGTAAATGTCACCATATAAAGAAACAAACTTATCAAACCTTGAACAACAGAAGCTTCAGTAGCTTGTAAAGCGGATACAGGACGCTTCAAAAAATCGAGCGAAGTCTGGCCATATTCTCCAGAAAACTGCTTAACCTTATCCATAGACAATGACGCATTTTCATTTACACCACTAACATGAGTAGCTGCAACCTCGGAATTAGAATTTCCTTCGGTACTTAAACTACTTCCGCACACTCCACAAAACTTACCTGAACTTTGTTCATTACCGCAATTTGTACATTTCATCTTATCATCCTTCACTGTTTGTAAATAAAAATAAGTATTAATCTTAATCTAAATAACCACACCTCCTTACTAAGAAAATTCATCCATAAACCATGCATTCATATAAACATCCTCCCTACAAGTCTTAATTCTTACTTAAATAGGACTTATTATAGATACATGTCCTCGAATACAAGTTACTCTAACCCATAGATCAACCATTTTCCATCTACACGTTCCAATTCTACAATTACTAAGTTGGGGTTTTGTCCATAAATGGGTTCCGGATATATCTCTACCATTACATTTAATACAGCAATATTTTCAGATACATCACTTTCTATGTTCAATATCTCTATTGATGCATTCTCAGGAATAAAACCATTGTTTGAGACAGGATCCCATGGAATAGAGGGATGTAGATACTGTTCAACCTCCAATAGTTCTCCAGCTTCAATAGCAGTAAAGAAATCCTCTACCGTCTTTTCGGGTGTTTCAATTAAAGACAAGAAACCAAAAACATCTGAATTTAATGAGGAAGAAGAAATGATAATCAACCATAATATTACAATACATGGGATAAGCCAAATAAAAGCAAGTTTACGGTTGGCGCGTGTAGAATCACTCTTCTCATCCATATGCCCCACATGCTTCCCACATTCGTGACAATAAATAGTTGGCTTTGAGAAGAGGGTTTTGCAGCCGGGACAATTCTGAGCTTGTCCACATTGACCACAGAAGCTTTCATTACTTACGGGGTGAGAACAATTTATGCAAATCTGGGTCATTTTACCCTCCTTCTTAATTACTTATTTTTTTAGGTACATTCGTAAATTCTTTTCAACAATTTCGACATTTGCTACAAATTACCTGCATAAAGTTTACAATTTTATAAGTTTTTATTCCCCGTATAATTGAATGATTAAATATCCTTTTATTTCATAAAACAACCATGGTGAATACGTTTAGCTTTTCATTAAAAAAAGTGGCCATGACCCGGAAGTATACCGTACTCATGTCCACTATCAATCCATAAATCAACTTACCTATTCAATTATGCTTCGGTTCTGATCGAATACTTAGTAAAGTATGCCCCAAGGAGTAAGAGTCCCATTGTAACTCCCCAACTGATCAGGCCTAGAAGATCAAACCAGTACGCCATAAGCTGTGTTACCGCGATCAGATAAAAACAAATAGGTGTTAATGCACTTTTGAAGTCCGTATATCCCAGCTTTTTTCTCTTTCTAACCGTAAAGATAACAGATCCAACCAGTGCCCCGATTACAATAATGGATACGACTACATGGATCATTTCGTCTCTCCTTTCGAAAACACATCAGAATCCACCTCCACCTCCAGGGAGGACCAGGCGGACCGCCTCTAAAGGATTTCTCTTTTTCAATCGCCCGGTCTACTTCTTTTTCCGTTTTCTCTCCCTTTTTCATTCCATGAGTATAATAGCGTTTCTTGTGTTTTCGTTTATCGAGATAAATCATCATAGCTACAAACAGAAGTAAAAATAGTCCCCACAGAATATTAGCAAACAAGTAATCTCCTCCTGAAACCTTTGATTCAGCTAGCTCATTTAGCAGAAATCGCTTTAAAGAAAATACAAAACCCTACCACATCGTGTCAGTATGAATGGTCTACACATGTTCCAGATAAATGGTCATGGATGGATCGTCTGTCCTTTAAAAACGCAACCATAGCTGCACTGATCACACTGCTGAGCCCAAAAGTTAAGTAAGCTAAGCCCAGCTTTCCTATGATTTCGCGTATAAACATGTCCAGCAATGTAAGACGCTTGCCGTTAACTTTAACAACATGAATCCTAAAGATTCTTTTACCGATAATATAGCCGCTCCATATCACAGGGAGAACGGTCAAATAGAAACCGTACCCTATATCCCAGGAAAACCCTTGTGTAAATTCTAGAGAAAAATCATCGTTTACGATAGAAAATAAGAAAGCGAAGGGGATACTTAAAATTAAAAAGTCGAGCATAAAGGCGATCCCCCGAACTTTAAATCCAGCCCTTTCTAAACCAGAATTCATCTGATCATCCCCTCAATACTTATCTGCCTTAACACCTCTAATTTAACATAATTATCCATAAACTTCGATTCGATTAGGATTCTATGTTTTCTGCGAGTGCCTATTTCTTCCTTTTTGGACTTCCCTTATAATAGAAGAATATCTTCTATTAAAAAGGAGTTCACCCACATGCAGAAGCAAGCCTTGCACAACCTTAAAGGAGTCTGGCTCTTAATGCGCTCTATCGCCGTCGTCTCCTCCAGTATCGCTACCATTGTTTCTACTGTTCTTCCTTTGTATTTATACTTCACCTTCTCTACGAATCAGTTGATGATTTTATTCCTTCTATTAATCTTTGGCGCATTCCTGATCCACGGAATTCTCACTCATATCCTGAACGATTATGTAGACGATCTCTCCGGCACCGATACATACAGTCCAGCCATATTATCGGGCGGAAGCCGCGTCATTCAATCTGGCTTTATTTCGTCAGCCAACCTCTGGAGAATCGGAAAAGGGCTGCTTCTGCTTTTAGGTCTAACCATCATTGTGCTGTTGATTTCCGGTTATGACAAACTCGGTATATTACTCGCGGTAGGAGTATGGGGAGCTGTGTCCTATTCGCTTCCGCCGCTCCAATTCAGTTATCGCCCTTTTTTAGGTGAATGGTTGTCGACCTTCCCGTCCGTCCTTTTCCTCGGCCTCGCCGGTGCGTGGCTCACACTTGATTCCCTGCCGGAATGGGTCATGCAGAATGCCGTCATTAATGCTCTTTTTTGCATTGCCTGGGTAATGGTTCACCATATTCCTGACCGGGAAGCCGATAAAAAAGCAACACCTATGAAGCAGACGAGTGTCGTCTGGGCCGCTGATCACTTCGGCATCGCTTACGCTCGTCTTCCAGCATTAATGTATTTCACTATTACAGCGCTATGTGCTTTTTGGCTCGGTGCAGATCGAGGAGTCGCCGCTCTCGGCGTTGTAGCAATGGCCAGCGCTTCTATCTATTTGATTTTCAAAATGAGCATGCATGATTATGAACAGGTTTCTGCCTACGAAAAGATCATTCTTGTTTTAGCGATGATCAATGCCGTCTGGCTTGGAATATTCATTTAACTCATGTTAGAAAAAAAGAACTTCGAATGGTTCGAAGTTCTTGCCCGGATTATTCTCAAATTTGGAAGAGAAGTATTTTCAGTTATTGTCCTCTGTCGCTCATTTGATTCAATTTCTCTTCAATTCGATCTAACTGTTTTCCTCTTTTTTTAAATGAAACAGCGAATGAAGTAATGCCCGTTATAATTAATATCAAAATTGCGAAGAAAATCAATTGAACAATCATGTCTCCAATATTTAAACCACCACTTGAAGCTGTAATTAAAACCATTCATAAGCCCCCTTAAAAATGAAAAATCAGATCCCAATGACGAAGCCCCAGACGATCTACCTTTAGTTTTTTAAAACAAACTAAGTACGAGGTCGTCCTTTAAACTTATCAAGTACGGGTTTCAAATTTATCCTGGTCTACTTCAACAGGATCAATATGTTTTAAAGGACCTGCCGATCCGTCAGTTACATCAAATTCAATACGATACTTCTATCGACTTTAAGAAATTCGCCGTATAGTTCTTATTACCTTCTTCAAATCTTATAAATTTGTCTACGAATTAATTCATTTGTTCCCCAATACTTTGTAATTCCATTAAATCTTCTATGACCCGATCAGCTTCAGCAAGTTCTTCTTCACGGGCAAAATCAAAACGGCACCCAATAGCCTTCAGCCCATTTTCTTTAGCGGCACGGAAATCGGACAGCCGGTCTCCAACGACAATTCCCTGGCTAATCTCATATTTTTTCATAATGTGCTGGACTAAATCTGCTTTATCGAGCGTCTTGATCTCTTGAATGCTGAACGTTTCCGTCACCCATTCATCTAATTCGTAATAGTCCACGATGGCATTTAAATACTCTGTTAATCCATTACTTGCTATGTAAATTGCGTATTGATTTTCTTTTAAATAACGGAAAACTTCCTCCACATGAGGGTATAGAGCCCCTTGCCCTGTTTTTATATTATTTATCAAACGGTCTAGAAAATAGGTGTTAGCCTCTTCCCTTACCTCTTCTGAATGATTAGGTAAGAGAGACGCCCACACTTTCGGGAGTGGTACTCCCATAATCTCTCGATAGTGATCTATCGGAGTGGCATCATTCCATTTATTTTGTAATCTTAGCTGATTAAACGTATCTTCCAAAGATAACTCTAAAATTTTGTCGGTTTGAAACAGAGTTCCATCCATATCAAAAATTAGTGACTGTGTCATGATTTTTTCTCCTTTACGGTGTTTCTTTTTTTAGGCTGGTTACTTACTGATGAAGCACTTCTTCAGAGGAATAGGCTATATACCATTAGCTATTTCTATTTGTACAATTAATTCCGGTTCCAGTTTTTTCAATATTGGATGAGGGTATGGGGTATATAAACTCTATTCTAAACGGGAGTGCTTTAATGAGAACAAATATCATTCTAAAAATCCTGAGGTTGCTAGGTGCAGCAGCCTTGCTAACGGGCTTCTTTCTACAGATGCAGCGATCATACGATATCGTCATGAACATCATACTTCTTGGATTTGTATGCTGCCTGATTACCACGATTGCTATTGAAAATAGTCTATAGTGATGCATTATACTTATTGGTCAGCTAATCATTCAAAATCTGAATGCTTTTCACATCCTATTCATGAGGCGTCCACGCTTCTGTTGATGTGGGATCAATCAACACAGCTTCCACTTACTGGCCTATCTTAAATTTGTCCCCATCATTAACTATGATCTCATTGTGCCCAATAGATACCATGTCCCCTTCGATTCTTGTAATCTCGCCGCTTAATCGAATTTCTTCTGAATGGTTTGAGCACGCCGAGAGCATAAAGCACACTCATAAGAGAATGACAGCCCTACTCACATTCTCATCTCCAGAAAAAATGGTTCACCTTACTTATTGAACAATTGCAATAAGCGTAACATAGAAACTTACCAGGGCTGGGGCCGGCATTTAATACAGTACAAGACTCGTTCAAAACGAACGAGTCTTGTACTTATCTGTCGTAATTAGGATCCAGTTGATCCGTAATGAGCATGTGACCTGGTGCATGGGTTACCATGATCGGAGGCTTCGCTTGAAGTGCAGCAT
>NZ_JBAPTY010000172.1:0-3040 GCF_049282395.1 Halobacillus sp.
TGTCTAAGCGGGAATGGATCCCCAAAGAACTGTGGTAGAATTGTATCCATCGTATACTTCATTTTATCAAATAAACGCTCAAAAACCTGGTCCTCTGTCATAAATTGCGCTTCACGGCCCTGAATCCATTCGTAGTATGAAACAATAACCCCGCCTGCGTTCGCAAGGATATCCGGTACAATTAATACACCTTTATCGGCAAGATACCGGTCAGCATCTTCTGTAATCGGACCGTTCGCCCCTTCTATGATCATAGAAGCCTGAATCCGTTCCATATTATCTTCGTGAATTTGATCCTCAAGTGCAGCAAGCAGAAGAACGTCACAATCCATTTCCAGCAGTTCATCACGCTCTCTGATCTCTGCTTTAATTTCATGCTCTTCCAACTCATCTTTCCTCGTTGGAAGATCTCCATCTGATTTTTCAGTGAACTTGATGAGAGCAGGGATATCAAGCCCGTCATTATTGTAAAGCATAACATTGTGGTCGCTGACCGCTACGATTTTGTTCTGAAGATAATCGCACTGATAAGCCTCAAGAGCTGCTACAGAACCCAAATTACCAAATCCTTGTACAGCCATGCTTAGCTTTTGATCATGATGATTTAAAGCAGTATTTGCAAAAACGTTATCGGTTTCGGACAACCACTTTTTATTTTCATTTAAAAAGTTGTGCATCATATAACGGAATGTGAAGTAAACTCCTTTACCGGTAGCTTCACGTCTTCCAAGTGATCCGCCGTTAACTACACTCTTTCCTGTAAAGCTGTTGCGGTAAGGTTCACCGGGATGAATGTTTTTGAATTCGCCCATCATCCAGTCCATCTCCCGTTCACCGGTTCCTACGTCCGGAGCAGGAATGTCTTTATCAGGACCTAGTATATCATCGAAATACTGGACATATTTCTTACATATCAGATTGAGTTCTTTAATGTTGTACTCTTCAGGTTTAATAACCACCCCGCCTTTACCTCCACCAAAAGGAAGCTCATGGAGTGCATTTTTCAAGGTCATCAGCTTGGCCAGGTTCGACACTTCTCCTTCATTTACGGATTCGTGGAATCGTACCCCGCCTTTGTATGGCCCTACTGTATCGCTGTGCTGGACCCGGAATGCCGGAATACGAACAATGGTGTTGTCATCCAGCGTCACCCTCAAAAAGGATTTATGTATATGATTGGGGGTGGAAAGTAAAGCTACCAGGGATTTAAAGGCCTGTTCACGTGTCTGTGCCTGGAGATCAGGCAGGAACGCTTCATCTTCCATTAAAGCTTTTAGAGATTCTTCAATAATGGTCTGTTGTTTTTGCATCTTTCTGATCCTCCATTCTGTTCTTTTTGTCCTGCGTCTTATTTCCTTGTCTAATGCTTACTTTTCCCTAATTTAGAAGTATGAAACGTTTTCTTTCCAAGAAATAACTTCCTTGAATTTTAAAACATCTGTAGTTAAAGAAAGTCCGACTCTCCCCGGAGAATCGGACTTTTTTTAAGCTATCCAAGTATGTTATAACCTGAATCTACATACACAATTTCACCTGTAACCCCTCTGGAAAGATGGCTCATCATGGCAAGCGTCATATCTCCAACCTCTTCCTTGGTTACATTTTTGCGAAGCGGCGCAGTATCTTCAATCTTGTGGAGTATTTCGTTAAATGAAGGTACTCCTTTTGCTGCAAGCGTGCGGATCGCCCCCGCTGAAAGAGCGTTCACACGGATATTGTGCTTTCCTAAATCTGCGGCTAGATATTTTACAGTAGATTCGAGCGATGCTTTTGCCACTCCCATTACATTGTAACCTTCTACTACGCGCTCAGCTCCGAGATAGCTCATGGCTGTTATCGCGCCTCCTTCTTTCATATAAGGATGAGCTGCTTTGGCCACAGCAATTAGGGAATACGCGCTTGTATCCTGAGCAAATGCAAACCCGCTTCTTGAAGTATTAAGAAATTCACCTTTTAAGTCCTCCGCGTGGGCGAAGGCGATGGAGTGTACCACTCCGTGAATACAATCCACTTTTTCTCCAATCGTCTGAAAAGCTTCCTGGATGCTTTCATCATTATTTACATCACAGGGAACGACCGCTGCCGCTGCCATTTCATTCTCTTCCAGCAGCTTCTTTAGCTTTGTATAGGAACGATCTTTTCTATATGTAAAGATGAGATTTGCCCCTGCTTTATAAAGGGACTGGGCGACACCCCAGGCCAAACTGCGGTTATTCGCTACACCCATGATCACTACATTCTTATCTGTCATTTTTAATAAATCTTCCATAGTAACCTCCATAATAAAGTGATTAATAACTGATATCATTACCATCCTATCATAGTTTATATACCGCTATTATCTTAACAATAAGAAAAATAATAGGACAAACCGGTTAATGAAAGACACAAATGTTACCAGACTGCCCCCTTCTTAAGATTTGGTTACATTATTCCTTCAGCTCTATATGAGCAAACCGCTCATTCATAGTCGAAAAAGAATCCCCTGTTTTTATAGAGATCGGTTGATTAAATATGGGTCCGTCGAAAACAAATGTATGAAATTCTCCATATTCACCGCAAGGATCCACGGATGCTGGAAGCTCTCTTAAGAAATCTTCATTGTACATATGACCCGCAGACTCTCCAGAAAGCTGGTCAGTATCTACCGTCGTAATCACTGCCTTAAACCCTTGCCTTAGAAATTCATGTGCGATTTCCCCAGAATTCGTACCCCAGAGTGGGTAAATGCCTTGCATTCCCATCCTTTTCATCAGTTCATCACGGTAGTTCTTTATATCATCGAGAAATAGATCAGCATACACGATAGACTGAACTCCCTGTTTAATAAACTGCTCAAACTGCTTATGGAGCTCTCTTTCGTAAATTTCATTCGACGCCTGTGAAGGCAATTCTAATTCGTAGAGAGGCAGGCCAATCGCTTCCGCCTGCCTTGTAAGCCAGGTTCGCCTAACTTCATGCATTGGCAGGCGGTCGCTTTCAGAAGAAACGGTAGAAAATAAACCTTTGACTTGAATAGTTGGGTCATGCAGCATTTTAA
>NZ_JBAPTY010000173.1:0-4567 GCF_049282395.1 Halobacillus sp.
AGGCATTTTTGGTGGATTTCGAGTTTCTTATTCGGTCAGGTCCGGAGGGGGACGATGTAGACTCCTGCGGGATGAACATGATCGGTGAGATCCCGCAGGGCTGTTAAGCCCGAGGAAGCTCAGCACATGCTCGCGGAAAGCGAAATCGTCCCCCGGAGGACCTTCCGCTCAATACAAATATCTCGAAATCAAGTCTTCAACAAACGGGAGCTTAACCTTAAAATCAACACGGAAGTTTAGCAAAGCCTTTTAGTAAGAATGATCAGAGCTGAGAAACACGGGATAAATGTATGTAGTTTTAAATAAATAAAGACTCTACTAATTTAATAGTAGAGTCTTTATAGTCTATTTATCGAGTTTTATTTACACTTACTACATTGTCTTCCTTCTCAGAAGTAGCAGCTGCTTCTTCTTCAGAGTCAGTTAATTCTTCTTTAGCTTCTTTGGCCTTGCTGCCTGCTTCTTGAAGGTCCTCTCCAGCGTCTTTAGCTGTTGAGATGATTTCTTCGGACTCTTCTTTAATATCCTGTACTTTATCGGAAATCTCTTTACCCTGATTGTTGAACACTTCTTGAATGGTTGAAATCGCTTCGTTTGTAATGTTTACTACTCGTTTTACGCGAGTCATAATGTCATCTTTTTTACCTGATGGATCTTCTTTTACTTCAGAAGCAAATCCGGTTACAGAATCTTTAGTGGAGCGGGAACCTTCTTTCAGACGCTGTCTTTCCTGAGGATCCTTAATTAAAATAAAGGCTCCGCCGATAACGGCACCTGTAATAATCGCAAGTGGAAGCTTTCTGCCTCCGCGTTTAGGTTGATTTTGATTTTGAGTCGTTTGATTATTTTCCATGTTTGATTTCTCCTTTGTACTAGTTTTAGCTTTTCTTTGCAGTTCTTGTCTCGCTGACTGCAAGTTCCTGTACTTCTCTTTACCAGTCTCTACGAAATTGTCTTTCTTGCGTTCAAACTTCATTTTATAAACAGAGGGACTTTTCTTAAGTGATTGGGCACTCATACCACTCAAGGCCCCTATGGATAAACCAGTAAGCCAGTCTTTTTTGCTCATGATTGACCTCCTACACGTGCAGTTTTTAACTCTTTCCGTTTTTGTGTTAAATAGTAGGTAAGAGCAAGAGCACCGTAAATACCGCGCCAGCCTTCTTCGTTAATTTTCTGTTCACCCTCGTGCGTGCTTTCCTTCATGGAATGAGTCATATCCACGAGTGAGGATGTCAGCTTCCTGGAAGATTCTCCGATATCCCCGACAATATAGAAAAGAGGGCTCAGGGCACGTATCTTCTCATTTACATCTGCTAAGGTATCATTACCATTGTTAAGAACGTTCGAAGTTTCTTTCATAACGGAGTCCAATTGTTCCGGAAGCTGATCGACGGTTTTGCGAACTCCTCCAAGAACATTGGCTAAATTATTCAATGCTTTAATTAAAAATATGGAGACAATTGCAAAAGCTATCCCTATGATAAGTACACCAATTCCTAAATAGTCCATTGTGTAAGCCTCGCTTTCCTATTTTCTTTGAGTTCTTTTCCATTTCATATACAGATTAAGAGCTGCATCGCCCCATCGCATGGCTTGAGCCACCTGGTCATCTCTCTTATTGGATGCATGAGCGACACTTTCACTCATTCCCTGTAAGGATTGATTCACATTCCCAACTGTTGAACCGACGTTTTGTAAGGAACTTACCAATCCGTTCAATGACTGGGTCTTATTTTCAAAATCTGCTGCAATATTGTTCGTTTTCTTTAATAAGCTTTCTGATTCCGTTGTAATCCCCTGCATCTGTCCCTCTACTTTTTCAAGAGTAGTAGAGACACTCGACATTGTACTGGATGCTGCTTTCAATGTCTTCACCACGAATATGGCAATTAAAGCAAAGGAGATTGCGATAATCAGTAAACTGATCCCTGCTAATGACATAACCACTCACCTCTTAATTTGTTTACTCTGTCTTTACCACTAAATAATTTTGGTGAAACCAATTTATTACCATAATCTTTATTACAATAATGTTACCATAAAAGGATACTGGTAATATCCTCCACCTCAGGTCATCCAATTATTGTAAATTACAAAATAAGGTTTTTTGGTGGGGTTATAGTGGAATAGGAGGAGTAACTCGTTGTAAGCGCTTACTATAAAAGCGTATTTAGCATATGGCTCCAATTCGAGCAATATTTACGGAAGTAGGCAAAATTCGACAAAACTTTTCTGAAAATTTTTGTTAAATTCAATTGTAAAAGCTAATCTTGGATTTTATGATAAGAACATAGCGGAAATTAGCATGAATTCTTGCTTTAGCGAACAAACTATATTTCTAAACGATAGAGGAGTGATGGTGTGGCCAATGAATCAACGTTAGAACACGATATCTACTTATTTCATGAAGGAAATCTTCGATATAGTTATCAGCTTCTTGGGGCTCACCCGGATGTTCAGGACGGAGTAGAAGGAATTCGTTTTGCAGTCTGGGCACCCAATGCCGTACAAGTAAGTGTGGTAGGTGTATTTAATGATTGGGATGGAAGACAGAATCCTATGGAGAAAGTGAACGAGAATGGGGTATGGCTTGCATTTATCCCTAAGCTTGAAAAAGGAACTATATATAAATATGAAATTTTGACGGCTCATGGACATCTTCGTTTAAAAGCTGACCCTTACGCTTTTTCCAGCGAATTGCGCCCCGATACGGCTTCCGTTGTCTATCCTCTTGATAACTATACATGGAATGATGATGAATGGATGAAAGACAGAAAAGCTAAAAACATCTATGAATCTCCTGTATCCATCTACGAGCTTCATTTAGGTTCATGGAAGTATATCGAACCTGAAGTTTACTACAATTATCGTGAATATGCAGATATGGTTATTCCTTATGTTAAGGATCTCGGCTATACACATATCGAACTCCTTCCAATTATGGAACATCCTTTTGACCGTTCCTGGGGCTATCAGACCACTGGTTATTTTGCGGTAACCTCACGCTACGGATCACCGGATGACTTTAAATATTTTGTAGATCAATGTCACCAGCATGGACTCGGAGTCATTCTTGACTGGGTACCCGGCCACTTTTGTAAGGATGAACACGGGTTAAGACGTTTTGACGGGGAAGCCCTCTATGAATATCAGAACCCGAGTAAAGCCGAGAAGACACAGTGGGGTACGTTAACCTTTGATTTTGGCAGAAGTGAAGTACACAGCTTCTTAATATCCAATGCCATTTACTGGCTGAAGGAATACCATCTGGATGGTCTGCGTGTCGACGCTGTAGCAAGCATGCTGTATTTAGACTTTGGCAAGAACGAAGGGGAATGGGAGCTGAATGAATATGGCGGCCGTGAAAATATCGAAGCGGTTTCTTTCATTAAGAAGATGAATGAGGCTGTATTTGAAGAAGTTCCCGATACACTTATGATGGCAGAAGAGTCAACTTCGTGGCCATTAGTCAGTTCTCCCACTTATATTGGGGGACTCGGCTTTAACTATAAATGGAATATGGGCTGGATGAATGACATGCTCAAGTATATGGAGACAGACCCGATTCATCGTAAGTACCATCATAATCTCATTACATTCTCATTGTTCTATGCTTTCACAGAAAATTTCGTATTACCGATTTCCCATGATGAAGTTGTTCATGGAAAGAAATCGTTACTAAATAAGATGCCGGGCGACTACTGGCAGAAGTTCGCAAACTTAAGAGCTTTCTTAGGGTACATGTATGCCCACCCTGGTAAGAAGTTATTATTCATGGGAGGTGAGTTTGGTCAGTTCGATGAATGGAAAGACCTTGAAGATCTTGATTGGGAGCTCCTGGAGTATGATTCCCACGCTGCCACCAAGAATTACATGAAAGAGCTTCACCAACTCTATCTGGACTCGGCTCCTTTGTGGGAGCTTGATCACAAAGAGGAAGGGTTTTCATGGATTGATGCCCAGAATTACGATCAAAGCATTGTATCATTCGCAAGGAACAGCCGTACATCAAACGATCAATTAATTGTGGTATGCAACTTCACTCCTCAGGTTTACCACGATTATAAAGTAGGAGTACCGAAACATGGCTCATACAAAGAAATCTTCTCGAGTGATGCGGAACGCTTCGGAGGTTCGGGTCAGGTCAATGGAGGGCCGCTCGGAACCATTCCTGAACCCTGGCAAGGCCAGGATCAGCATATCACCATGACCATTCCGCCGCTCGGTGTGAGCTTCTTGAAGAGAACTTCAGTATCCAAGGAGGAAAATCATGAAAAATAAAGAATGTGTCGCTATGCTGTTAGCTGGAGGACAAGGAACAAGATTAAAATCACTTACCAAAAAGATTGCCAAGCCTGCGGTGTATTTTGGTGGGAAGTACAGAATCATCGATTTTCCTTTAAGTAACTGCACGAACTCAAGGATTGATACAGTCGGGGTGCTGACTCAGTACGAGCCTCTTGTTTTAAATGATTATATTGGTATTGGAGCGCCCTGGGATCTCGACCGTAAATATGGCGGAGTATCCGTTCTTCCTCCGTTTATGCAGGCAGAAGGAGGAGGC
>NZ_JBAPTY010000174.1:0-4007 GCF_049282395.1 Halobacillus sp.
AGGCATTTTTGGTGGATTTCGAGTTTCTTATTCGGTCAGGTCCGGAGGGGGACGATGTAGACTCCTGCGGGATGAACATGATCGGTGAGATCCCGCAGGGCTGTTAAGCCCGAGGAAGCTCAGCACAGAAGAGGTTCGACTAAGAACACCACCTCGTGTGGCAACGTCGAACGACCCTGCGTCGTGCAGGGCCGGAAAGCGAAATCGTCCCCCGAAGGACCTTCCGCTCCTCCAATGTCTCGAAACTGAGTCTTACACAAACGGGAGCTTAACTGCAAGATCAATACTGATAGTTAACTGAGCCTTCTTATATAGGAAATATCTTAATCACTCAAATGTCTAAGGTTCACATCCAAACCTTCAATCGGGTATAATGGAGAAGAGACTAAAAAGGGAGAACGGTTATATGAGCTATCAGGCTTTGTATCGTGTCTGGCGCCCGAAAAACTTCGAAGATGTAGTTGGACAAACTCATATTACACGCACATTGCAAAATGCCATTGAGCAGGATAAGTTTTCTCATGCTTATTTATTCTCAGGGCCCCGTGGTACAGGAAAGACCAGTGCTGCGAAAATTTTTGCTAAAGCGGTTAACTGCGAACGTTCCCCTGCCAAGGAACCGTGCAATGAGTGTTCAGCATGTCTAGGCATACAAGATGGATCCATATCCGATGTCATTGAAATTGATGCCGCTTCTAACAACGGAGTGGAACAAATTCGCGAGATCCGGGATAAGGTCAAATATGCCCCCAGTGCGGTAACTTACAAAGTATATATTATTGATGAAGTTCACATGCTTTCTATGGGAGCTTTTAATGCGCTGCTAAAGACATTGGAAGAACCACCTCAGCATGTCATATTTATTTTAGCAACCACGGAACCCCATAAAATTCCTTTAACGATCATATCGCGTTGTCAGCGTTTCGATTTTAAACGGATTTCACAAAAAGCGATGGTTGAACGTATGAAAGGGATAACAGCTTCCGAACAGATCTCAATTGCTGAAGAAGCATTAGAGATCGTAGCTCTTACAGCGGAAGGCGGAATGAGGGATGCCTTAAGTCTGCTTGACCAAGCTGTCTCTTATAGTGAAGAAGAAGTAACTATTGAGGATGTGCTTGCCGTTACAGGAGCTGTATCGCAAGTCAGACTGGCAGAGGTCGTTCAGGCGCTTCATGACCATGAAGTAAAAGATGCTTTAGAAGCTGTGGATGATTTGATTCAGCAAGGGAAGGATCCTGGACGCTTCGTTTTTGATTTGATCTACTATTTGAGGGATATACTGCTCTTTCAAAGTGCTCCAGATTTGGCGCATAACTTAGAACGAGCGATACCTGATGATACATTTCGTAAATTATCCGGAGAACTTTCCGCTTACTGGATACAGCAGGCGATCCGAGAACTGAACCAGTGTCAGCAAGAAATGAAATGGACCACAAGTCCAAAAGTATTCATAGAGATCGCTCTACTTAATATGGTGGAAGTAAAGCCGGAATCGGCACCTGCCTCTGCACCTGCCCAGGATTCTGAAAGCGTCAGGGAACTTTCAAAGAAATTGAATGAACTTGAGAAGGAATTAAGTTCACTTAAGCAAAAAGGAGTACAGTCTCAGCAGGAGCAGGCTTCTCAAAAACCAAAGCGCACACCTGCAAAATCCGGCAGGAGAAGTTATAATGTTCCATATGAGCGAATCCGGCAAGTTTTAAATGAAGCATCTAAAGAAGAAATTAAGAAGGTCCAAAGCCGGTGGGCGGACTTTATGGAAGCTTTAAAACAAAGTAACGCTCCAGCTCATGCCACATTACTGAACAGTAAACCAAGAGCTGCATCTTCTAAAGCGCTCGTATTAGCATTCAGGTACGATATTCACTGTTCTTTAGCTCTGGAGCACCAGAAAACGATTGAACCTCTTCTCACAGAATTTACAGGGAAGCCGTTAGCGATCATTCCCATTCCTGAAGCCAACTGGCAGGAAGTCCGGGAAGAATTTGTACAAAAGCAAAAAGCGGCACCAGGTGAAGGAACTGATGAAGGTGTGGAGACAGAAGGAGAATCCTCTCAAGAAGAAGATCCCCTTGTCTCGGAGGCACGGAAGCTTGTTGGTGATGATTTAATAGAAATACAAGACTAAGTTGATTATATTTAAGGAGGAATTGCCATGCGTGGTGGAGGAAACATGAACAATATGATGAAACAAATGCAGAAAATGCAGAAGAAAATGATGAAAGCTCAGGAAGAGCTCTATGAGATGACGTTTGAATCTTCTGCAGGCGGAGGAATGGTTAAAGTAACAGCTAATGGTAAAAAAGAAATTACGGACATTTCTATCAACGAAGAAGTGGTCGATCCTGACGATGTAGAAATGCTTCAGGATTTGATTATTACGGCAACCAACGATGTTATTAAACAAGTGGATGATAAAACCAACGATACAATGGGTGAATTCACGAAAGGTATGCCTGGAGGAATGTTCTAGGAGGAGTATTCATGTATTATCCTGAACCGATATCAAAACTGATCGACAGTTTTACAAAGCTGCCAGGGATCGGCCCTAAGACGGCTGTCCGTCTGGCTTTTTTTGTCTTAGAAATGGAAGAAGATGACGTGCTGGATTTTGCGAAGTCATTAGTAAACGCAAAACGCGAGCTAACCCACTGCTCTATTTGTGGTCATATTACAGACCAGGACCCTTGTTCAATCTGCCAGGATGAATCCAGAGATCAAACCCTTATCTGCGTAGTTCAGGACCCTAAAGATGTCATAGCCATGGAGAAGATGAGAGAATTTGGCGGGAAATACCATGTGCTGCATGGAGCTATTTCTCCTATGGATGGCATTGGACCTGAAGATATTAATGTAGAAAGTCTCATTAATCGGTTAAAAGATGAAGGGGTTGAAGAATTAATTCTCGCTACTAATCCGAATATTGAAGGAGAGGCTACAGCGATGTATATATCTCGATTAGTCAAACCTTCTGGAATACGTATGACAAGAATTGCTCATGGACTTCCGGTAGGAGGAGACTTGGAATATGCAGATGAAGTAACCTTGTCCAAGGCTCTTGAAGGAAGAAGAGAACTGTGATGAAGGTGGTTGCCATGTTTCGTAGAAAAAAAAGAAGAGCTAAAGATATGGACCAGCAGCTTCTCATGAACATTAGGCAATTAAAAAAGGAATGGGAAAACCTGAACAGTATTATCGACCAAAGTATTGAACCAACCGAAGAGGGTTTGAAAGAACTCGCACTTACTAAATCGAAATACTTATATCTTCTTAGGGAGGCTCGCCATCGCGGTCTCAATGCACTTTCTTAACTGTTCTACTCATAACCCCCTGTCCAGACTCATAGATTGTAGGGAGAGTCATAATTGGACAGGGGGTTTTTTATGGATCCGGTGCTCGTTATTCTATTATTAGGGCTGACTATCCCTTTTCTTCTTATTATAGGTTTGCCTTCTGCCCCTATAAAATGGGTGGGGCAGGCAGTAACACGTTTAATTATTGCGGTGATTTTGTTGTTTTTCATTAATTTATTTGGAGCACAGTTTGGATTACACATTCCTATTAACGGTTTTACAGCTATTGCTTCAGCTTTACTAGGAGTTCCGGGGGTAATATCCATAACGGCGATTCATTTATGGATATTATAATATAGGAAGAGTCAGGGAGATTTCCCTGGCTCTTTGCTTGTTTAAAAGGGGGGGTTCAGCCTTTAAAAAATCCAGTTATACTTCTATGAAACTATAAACTTAAAAAAATATGCAAAAAGGTATTGCCAACATTATTTCAGCGTGGTATATTATTACTTGTCGCATTAAGACAGAGCGGCAAGCCGGCAACGGCAAACAAAAAATCATTTAAAAAAGTTGTTGACTTAAATGAGTCACAATGATATGATTATTAAGTCGCTGTTTTGAAGCGGCAAACGAAAACTTTTGATCTTTGAAAACTGAACGAACCAACCAGTACGTCAAGATATTCTTTCATTATAGAAGGAATTCAAACAA